>JAFYYO010000410.1 GCA_017557475.1 Bacteroidaceae bacterium | reverse complement strand
TGGACACTGGGCTGGCAACTGCAACCTCGCGATTAAAGCCATCATGGGCATCGCCGGCTATGCCGAGATTGCCAAGATGATGGGCAAGGACGACGTTTATTCTCAGTATAATGCAAAGGCTAAGGAAATGGCTGCGGCTTGGGAAAGCGAGACGAAAGTCAAGGACCACTACGAACTGGCTTATGGTGCTGGAGCCGATACCTGGAGCCAGAAGTACAATATGGTCTGGGATAAACTCTGGAAGACGGGCATCATTCCGAACGGCGCGATGCAGACTGAGGTGAAGTACTACCTGAAGAAGCAGAACAAATACGGTCTTCCTCTCGACGTAAGAAAAGATTATACGAAGAGCGACTGGATTATGTGGTCGGCTGCAATGGCTGATACGGACAAGGACTTCCAAGCCTTTGTCGGCCCGCTCTACAAGTACATCAACGAGACGAAGAGTCGTGTGCCCATCTCCGACTGGCACGACACCAAGACTGGCAACATGGTCGGCTTCAAGGCACGCTCAGTTATCGGCGGTTATTGGATGAAGGTACTTGCCGATAAGATGAAGTAGCAGACCCCCTCTAAACTCTTTGTAAAGGGGAGAACATAACGAAAGGGCGCAGCAATGTGCCCTTTCTTATTATTTATACTCTGTGGAATGTCGGCAAACTAGGCACGCCTAGTTGAACGACTTAACGTGGAATGTAGCCAGTACCTCCACGTTAGTACCCCAGTCCTCGCATGGATGTACTCCAGTACCTACACGTATGTACTGGAGTACATCCACAGGTAAACTATTGGGATACTGAGTTCCGAAGCCTCCCTACCCTCTTCATCTCAAGGAACTAAGCAGGGATAATCGTCAATTTCTTCGAGCGGGAGAAGACATTTTATTAGAAGTCGAGTGTCACGCCGCCCATAAATGTTGCCTTGGGCATCGGGTAACCTTCGTTGATTTCATACTGTTGGGCAAGCAGATTCTCACCCTTTGCCCATATCTTCAGCTGCGGACAAACACGATAACCGAGTGTCATGTGGAGCAGAGAAGCGTGTTCCTTCTCTGCATTAGCCGCAGTTGAGATGCAGAGACCGGCAAGTTGCTGGAATCCTGCTGCTGCAGTGAATTTACCATAGACGCAGTCGGCTCCGATGTAGCCCTTGTAGTCGGGAGCGCCCACGATAGCCTTGCTTGTATAGAGATAGCTGTGATTGGTGCTGAGACGCCAATGGTCGTTGACCTTCCATGCAGCCTCAACCTCGACGCCTTTATTGATGAACTCGCCGACATTTTGTGCCGGAGTCATGGGAACAACCACTTGTATCATGTTCCTACCGTCAATGAAGAAGAGGTTCGCGCCATAGGTAAGGCGGTTATCAAGCAGGCGATGACGCCAACTAACCTCATAGTTGAGCATGCTCTCGGCATAGAGTTGGGTGCTGGCAGTCTTGTAAAGATAAAGGTCTTTACACGTCGGATTGCGGAATCCCTTGCTGAACATGAACTTGAATTCGCCAGTCTCGATGGGGCGAACTACGAGTCCTGCCTGCGGAATCCACTCGCCTCCAGCGGTAGAATGATGGTCGTAACGAAGGCCTGCATTGAGGGTCACGTACTTGGTTATCTCCTGACGCACGTCTGCATAGCCAGCCACCTCATTCTCATGAGCGTGTGTGCTTTGCATGAGACGTTGTTTGGTCTTAACGGTTGCACCAGTCTCCTTATTCTGATACCAAGCATGTCCGTAGATGTGCTGGTAGTCGACACCAGCCGTGATGCGTGTCGAGGGAGTTGCCAGAACACTCTGATACAGAGAAACACCTGCAACGGCATCGCGAGAACGGAAGTAGTCGGTTTGAGGCATGCCACCTACATTGTAACCATCATCTATGCGATGGTTGCCGTAATTATTGTAGATGCTGACGGCACCGCTGGTCTTTTCGTAGTGATTCTCTATGGCAAGCAGGGCAGAGCCACGAGTGATACTCTGGTCGTTATCGAGTTTAGGCTGGGTGATTGTGCCGGGATTGCTGGCATTGAAGTGTGTGATGTCGGCCATTGCCTTTGCGTCCCAATTGTCAGACAACTGGTAACCCAGACTCAAGAAACCGCCATACTGCTCGAAGCCCATGTTGGGACGATGGTTGTCAGAACGCTGATATTGTGCTGCCACAGTACTTGAGAAGCGACCCACACGCAGTTGGTTGCTGCCCTGCACCTGCGCTGTTCCGTAGCTTCCTGCACCTGCATTGATGGTGGTATGCTGTGAGAACTTGCCATCCGAAGAGGGTTCGAGTTTACGTGTCACAATGTTTACGACGCCTCCCATTGCGTTGGAGCCATAGAGAAGGCTGGCAGGACCGCGAAGCACCTCTACCCTATCGGCAATCATCGTCTGGTAACTGTCGGCAATGCCGTGACCGAAGATGCCTTGATACTGCGGATGTCCGTCGATGAGGACAAGCGTCTGTCCGTTGGTTGCGCCAAGTCCACGAAAGAGGATACTGCCCGAACTGCCTGTGCTCACGCCGTAGCCCAGCACGCCACGACTGGTGACGAGAACGCCAGGCACTTCCTCCATGATGGTGGGAAGCACGCTAACGCGCTCATTTGCCGTGAGTCTGTCGCGATCGATGGCGTTGACCGTCATAGGAAGATGACGGATGTCTGTCGCGTTTCGCGTTCCTGTAACCACCACTTCGCTCATCTTAGTGGTATCCTGAATACCTTCAAATTGTGTTTCTGCCTGCAAGGAAAGGCTTGCGAGGCTGGCACTTAGCAGTAATAATGTGCGGATTGTCATAATTGAGAGTGTTTAAATGTGACAAAAATAATACCTTTACTTTCTGGCTGCAAAGGTATTAATAATGTACGCACACGAGCGAACCCAGATTTCGCAGAGTGTTACCGATTTTTCCCAGACTCGGATAAATAGCGACTGAAATGCGAAATGTTATCGAAGTTCAGTTTGCTTGCGACCTCCTTTGCCGAGAGTTTTCCGTGCTTCATCAAGTGCATGATTTCCATCACGGTGAACTGTCTGATCCAATAACTCGGGGGTCGTCCGCTCACTTGAGTAGAAATCTTGTGCAAATGTTTAGGTGTCACGCAGAGTTCTTGCGCGTAATGTGCTACAGTTCGATGTTTTCTGTAGGTCCCTGACTCCAGCATTCTGATGAAACGAGACATAATGTCGGCCGACCTCAGGCTTGCCTCTTCGCGTTCGAAAAGCGCGGCATGAGCATTCATGACATCAAGGTAAAGTGCCCGCATTCCCTGCAGAACGGCCTCCTCACGATAGGCTTCAGGCGTATGTTCTCTGCGAAAAGCAACTTCCTTGAAGTCGTGCTCGACAACGGAAAGCACGTCTCCCTCCAACGGAAAAATGGGATGCATGAAGAGATGAAGCCATCCACAAGTCCCATAACTGCTGTGAGGCATCAGGCTGGCCTGTTGTTCGGCAGGCAGAAAAAGCTGGAAAAGTTGGCAATCATCCGAGGGTTGAAGGCGGCCAACATGACTCGCCATCGCTACCATGCAACATCCTGCCGAAAGCGTATGCTCGCGACCAGAGAAGTGCAGGCTGCAAGTTCCAGCCGTACAAAGGAGGTGCAGAATCTGTTGTTGCATGATGACTTTCAATCTTTTTACCTTTGCGAAGGTACGCTTTTACCTTTGCAAAAGTATGAAAAAAAGGGCACATAAACAAACAAAACACAAAGAAATCGTGGGAGTTTCGAGGTGTCTCTCAAAACACGCCACGTCTAGTTGCCAAACTAGGCACGTCTAGTTGGCGAATTAGGCACGTCTAATTGGCAAACTAGGCACGTCTAGTTGACGAACTTGACCTGTTATGTTTTTTCTTGCTAAAAGGTTTGTGTCTTCTCACAAAACTTCGTACCTTTGACTTTGTCGAAGGTACTTGCATTCGGAAACACAAAAAGAAAAAACTTTCCTTTTTCTTTTGTGCTTCTCTCATTTATTCGTACCTTTGCACGCGAAATTTGAAAATAAGGAATTATGCCGCAAATATCCGTTCGAGGCGTTGAGATGCCGGAGTCGCCTATCCGCAAGTTGGCTCCGCTTGCTTACGCTGCAAAAGACAGAGGAATACACGTATATCACCTGAACATCGGTCAGCCCGACCTGCCGACACCTAAGGCGGCCATCGATGCCATCAAGAATATCGACCGACAGATACTGGAGTACAGCCCCAGTCAGGGTTATCTGAGTTATCGCAAGAAGTTGGTCGGCTACTATGGGAAGTACAATATCAACCTCACGCCCGACGATATCATCATCACCAGCGGCGGTAGCGAGGCCGTACTCTTCTCGTTCCTCGCATGCCTGAATCCTGGCGACGAAATCATCGTGCCTGAGCCTGCCTACGCCAACTACATGGCTTTCGCCATCTCGGCTGGAGCTGTAATTCGTACCATTACGACAACCATCGAGGAAGGTTTCTCGCTTCCGAAGGTCGAGAAGTTCGAGGAACTCATCAACGAGAAGACTCGCGCCATCCTGATCTGCAACCCGAACAACCCGACAGGCTACCTCTATACCCGTCGCGAGATGAACCAAATCCGCGATCTCGTCAAGAAGTACGACCTCTATCTATTCAGCGACGAAGTCTACAGAGAGTTCATCTATACCGGCAGCCCCTACATAAGTGCTTGCCATCTTGAGGGCATCGAAAACAATGTGGTACTCATCGATAGCGTGAGCAAAAGGTATAGTGAGTGCGGCATCCGTATCGGAGCACTCATCACGAAGAATAAAGAGGTTCGCAAGGCCGTGATGAAGTTCTGCCAAGCACGTCTCAGCCCGCCTCTCATCGGACAGATCGCAGCCGAAGCAAGCCTGGATGAACCCGAGGAATACGGCAGAGAGGTGTACGACGAATACGTTGAAAGGCGTAAGTGTCTCATTGATGGTTTGAACCGCATCCCAGGCGTGTACAGTCCCATTCCGATGGGTGCGTTCTATACAGTCGCGAAGCTTCCCGTCGATGATGCAGAGAAGTTCTGCGCTTGGTGCTTGAGTGAGTTCAACTATGAAGGGGAAACTGTGATGCTGGCACCTGCTGCGGGCTTCTACACGACACCCGGCATCGGCACAAACGAAGTGCGTCTGGCCTACGTCCTCAAGAAAGAAGACCTCGTCAGGGCACTCTTCGTCCTCAGAAAAGCGCTGGAAGCTTACCCCGGAAAGGTGTAAAATGTTCACTTGGTTTGTAGCTAAACGACTCTTCGCTCAAGGCGGCAGCAGCGGACGAGCCTCGCGCCTTGCCACAGGAATCGCAACTGTGGGAGTTGCTATCGGCTTAGCCGTAATGCTGGTTAGCGTGGCGATTGTGCAGGGTTTCCAGCGAGAAGTGCAGAACAAGGTGTTGGGCTTTGGCGCTCACATCAAGGTATTGAACTACAAGAGCCTCGGTCAGCAGGAGTTCAGTCCCATCGTCATCGACGACTCCATCACTTCGCGACTCGCGGCAATCCCTAATGTGGCTTCTGTTGCACGCTTTTGCGTCAAGCCTGGAATGCTGAAGACCGACGCCAATTTCCGAGGAATTGCAATTCAAGGTATTGGGCAAGACTACGACCAGAGCTTCATCAGCAATCACTTGATAAAGGGCGAGATGCCTGAGTTCACTGATTCCGTCAGTTCGGGCAAGCTGGTTATTTCGCAGGCGATGGCTCGCGAGATGCAGGTCGATGTTGGCGAAACCATCTATGCTTACTTCTTTGAACAAGCGGTTCGAGCAAGGAAGTTTACCGTCGCAGGCATTTACCAGACCAATCTTACCGACTTCGACAAGAACTTTGCCTACACCGACCTCAACACCATCCATCGCCTTTTGGGATGGGACTCCCAGCAATATGCAGGAGCGGAACTCAGGTTGAAGGACTTCGACCGACTCGACGAGACCTTGCTCGAAGTGGTGAACGAGGTCAATAAAAAGCAAGATGCTTACGGCGAATACTATTCCAGCATGAGCATCAGGATGGAGCATCCGCAGATATTCGCTTGGTTGGGACTTCTCGACATGGACATTGTGGTCATCCTCATCCTGATGATTTGTGTCTCCATCTTTACTGCGGTAAGCGGTTTGCTTATCATCATCTTGGAACGCACCAACTTCATCGGCATCATGAAGGCTTTAGGGGCACGCAACAAGCAAGTTCGTCACCTCTTCCTCAACTACGCTCTTTTGATTATTGTGCGAGGAATCTTGCTCGGCAACCTGTTGGCCTTCGCCCTTATCTTCCTGCAGAAGCAGTTCGGATTGGTCACTTTGGACCCCGAAGTGTACTACGTCGAGGCCGTTCCTGTCATGATAAATTGGTGGTGGGTACTCGCTATCGACCTCGGAACGCTTGTCCTTTGCGGCTTGGCTATGATTGTTCCAAGCCTTGTGGTCTCAAATATCACGCCTGCCAAGAGCATTCGCTTCGAATAGAAGCATTGCCCATTCCAGCTCGCTTTCCACTTTCTGGAGACTGAAGCCCAACTTCTCGGCGGCTTCCGTCAAAGCCTGAATGTCCTCCAAATAAAAGCCGCTCAGGATCATTTGACCTTTTGGCTTGAGCGACGAAGCGAATCGCGGCAAGTCCCCAAGCAGGATGTTTCGATTAATATTGGCAATCAAGAGGTCGGCTTTCTCACAGTCTTCGAGGACGGAACTATCGCCACAAAGGACCACGACATTATTATATATGTGGTTCAGAAGCAGGTTATCCTTCGTATTTTCCACGCTCCATTCGTCGATATCATAAGCGAAGACACTCTTCGCTCCTCGTTTGATGGCCATGATAGACAGTATGCCCGTACCCGTTCCTGCGTCGATAATGTGCTTGCCCTG
>JAFYYO010000409.1 GCA_017557475.1 Bacteroidaceae bacterium | reverse complement strand
CTGGAACCGCAGTCGTCACCCTTTCCGACGCAGCGCTTTGGACCGACAGCCGTTATTTCATCGCTGCCGCAGCACAACTCGAAGGTACGCCCTTCCAGTTGATGAAGGACGGACTGCCTGAAACGCCCTCTATCACAGAGTGGATTTGCGAGCAACTCTCTGAAGGAGAAACCGTTGGCATAGACGGAGATGTCTTTACTGCAGCTGAAATCGAGGAGTTGAAGACTGCTTTCAGTAAGGCTGGTATCAAGCTTCGGACAGATCTCGACCCTGCCGAAGAACTGTGGACAGAGCGCCCTCCCATTCCCAAGAACAAGGTCGAGATTCAGCCTTTGGAGTTTGCCGGCGAGTCGGCTGAAAGCAAGATTGAGCGGGTTCGACAGGCACTTCGAGAGCAAAAGGCTGAGGGCATCGTCATCTCTCAGCTGGACGACATCGCCTGGCTCCTCAATATGCGAGGCTCCGACGTACATTGCAATCCCGTTTTCGTCAGCTATGTTTTGCTCACGCTCGATGATGTGACGCTCTTCATCGACAGCGAAAAACTCGATGAAACCGCAGAAAATTACCTCAAAAGCATCGGCGTAAAGGTTCGTCCTTATGGTAAACCTGCCTTTGAAAGCACGACTTCCAACCCCATCCCGGCAATGAAATCGGTCAAAAACGCTGCCGAAATCGAGGGCTTCAAAAGGGCGATGCTGCGAGATGGAATCGCTATGGTAAAGTTCCTACGCTGGCTCGAAAGCGCCATCAATACAGGAAAAGAGACGGAAATAAGCATCGACAAGAAGCTCACGACACTTCGAGCAGAGCAACCTCTGTACCGAGGTTTGTCGTTCGACACAATCGCGGCTTACGGCCCTCACGGCGCCATCGTCCATTACGAAGCGACGCCCGAGTCGGATGTCCTGCTTGAGCCGAAAGGTTTGCTGCTTCTCGATAGCGGAGCACAATACCAGGACGGGACAACAGACATCACCAGAACGATTGCTCTCGGACCTCTGACCGACGAAGAACGCCTGGATTACACGCTCGTACTCAAGGGACATATCCGTCTGGCACTGAGCCGTTTCCCCGATGGCATCAGCGGAACTCAGATAGATGCACTGGCTCGATATGCGATGTGGAAGCACGGCATCAACTATGGTCACGGCACAGGTCATGGCGTTGGCTCTTATCTGTGCGTCCACGAAGGACCTCATCAGATTCGACACACCTGGAAGCCTGCCCCACTTCATGCAGGCATGACAGTCACCAACGAACCCGGCATCTATCGCCAAGGCAAGCATGGCGTGCGTATAGAAAACACGATGATTATCGTCGAAGCTGGCGAAACCGAGTTCGGCAAGTTCCTTCGCCTCGAACCGCTCACGCTCTGTCCCATCGACCTCACTCCCGTCATTTGGGACATGATGACGCCAGAAGAGGTGGCGTATCTCGATGCGTATCACAAGAAAGTGTATGAAAAGCTCTCGCCACACCTGACAGAAGAGGAAAGGAAGACCCTCTCTAACTCCCCCTTAAAGGGGAAGAACACAAATATAAACATAAACAAACTTTAATCCCACCCCAAGTTCCTCCCCTTAAGGGGAGGTTAGGAGGGGTCTTTCTTATGGCTATAATTAAGACACTCAAGGGGATGCCTGCTCCCCGATTTGGCAAACATTGCTACTTTAGCGAGGGTGCTGTGATAGTGGGCGACGTAGAGATGGGCGACGACTGCACCGTCTGGTTCAATGCCGTCGTGCGAGGAGACGTTCATTTCGTCAAGATAGGCAATCGCACGAACATTCAAGACAACTCTTGCATCCATACGCTCAACGGCAAAGCGCCTTGCATCCTTGGCGACGACGTTACTATCGGGCACTGCGTCACCCTGCATGGATGCGAAGTTAAGGACGGCGCGTTGGTCGGCATGGGTGCAACTGTACTCGATCATGCCGTAGTTGGTAAGGGCGCGATTGTGGCTGCAGGAGCCCTCGTCTTGAGCAATACCCAGATAGGCGATGGCGAACTTTGGGGCGGAGTGCCTGCTAAGTTCATCAAGAAGGTTGATCCCGAACAGGCTCAAGCCCTGAACAAAACCTACGCTCGACACTATATCGAATACAGCGACTGGTTCCGCGAAGCCGACAGCGACCCGAAGAACACACAAATAGTAACAACCAGCGAAGACTATCATTCACTTTAGGATAACTCTAAACTCTTATCTATGAACTCTAAACTATTCGTGGCACTCATGTGCCTATGCTTCCTCGCTTGCAATACGAGCAAGGAGACTGAGACAAAGACAAGCACCGTGACGAACCCCATTCCCTTGAAGTTCGGCGATCCCTTCCTGCTGCATGCCAGCGATGGACGTTATTACATGTACGGCACATCGCTTGGCGATGGCTTCGAAGCCTTCGTGAGTGACGACCTCGTGCAGTGGGACTCGTGCGGCCAAGTGTATAAAGGCGGCGACTCTACGCAGTGGAATCTCGACTGCTTCTGGGCTCCAGAGGTTTATGAACGCAATGGCAAGTACTACCTCTTCTTTAGTTCCAACTACAGGGAGAACCCCACGAACGAGGGCGAGAACTTCAAGATTGGCGTTGCCGTCAGCGATTCTCCAGCAGGACCATTCGTTGACCTGTTTGACAGACCTATCTTCAACCCCGAATATCCCATTATTGATGCCAACGTTTATTTCGATGATGAGAACGGCAAATGCTATCTCTATTTCAGTCGTTGCTGCTATAAACATGCGGTAGAAAGTGAGATTGCGGACAGTTTGCGCAAGGCCGGCAGTTTCCAGGAAATAGAGGAAAGCTGGGTGTATGGCGTCGAGTTGAAGCCCGACTTCAGCGGCGTCATCGGAGAACCTGTGTTGCTGCTTTGCCCGCCTACTGCTCTTGCAGACAAGCAAAGCGAATGGGAAAGCCGAAGCGCCACGCATGGAGAGGTGAATCGCCGTTGGACGGAAGGCAGTTTCCTGTTCCGCGAAGGCGACACATATTATATAATGTATAGCGCGAACCACTATGGAGGACAGTACTATGCAGTAGGTTATGCCACAGCCGACAATCCTCTTGGTCCCTTCACGAAGGCTGAGAACAATCCCGTCTTGCAGGAAAACGTGAGCCAAGGCGGCAAGGTGATGGGTACAGGACACAACATGGTGCTCACGATGCCTGATGGCAATCGCTATTGCGTCTACCATGGTCGCATGATTGACAATCCTGGCGAACGCGTCGTCCTGATGGACAAACTCAACATCGACGAGGAAGGAATCCTGACGGTTAACGGTCCGACCACCGATGCGCAAGAGATTAGCTACTAACAGAGGACATCTTTTCCTCCTTCTTCTCCTTCTCATCAGCTTGCCGGCCTTTCCCTTAGGCCACAAGTTGACAGGCACTGTCATAGGCTCGCCCAAGGGTTACGACTACGACAAGGGCAAGAGTTCCACGACGGTCAACATTCGTGATTGGGCATTCGACGGAGACTTGTCGACCTACTTCGCAGCGTCCACAACTTCTGGAGGCTGGGCTGGGCTCGACCTAGGCCAAACTTATATCATCACGCAGGTAGGCTTTGCCGCAAGTACTCGCAGCAATGGTCCTGAGCGCACGCTGCTCGGTCTCTTCGAAGGAGCTAACCAACCTGACTTCTCAGATGCCCTGCCCCTCTTCATGATAAAGGATGCGGCGCCTTCCGAGGAGCTTACTTATGCCGATGTAAACGTGTCGCGAGCCTTCCGATATGTGCGCTACAAGGGCATCGAAGGCACTCGAAGCACAATGGCAGAGCTGGAGTTCTGGGGCTACTATGCAGAAGGCAGCGACCAACAGTTCTACCAGGTGACGAACCTGCCGACGGTCGTTATACACACGCTTTCTGGCTCCGACCCTGTCGATAAAGTGAATGAGCTGGCGTCGAACATCAGCATCATCTCGAACGAGGGCAAGACCATCTTCGAGCAGGACGGCACATCACGACTGCGAGGCAACAACTCGATGACGCACCCGAAGAAGCCTTATCGCATCAAGTTCAGCGAGAAACGACGCCCTCTCGACGCCCCTGCCAAAGCCAAGAAGTGGACACTCATCAACAACTACGGCGACAAGACGCTGCTGCGCAACTGCTTGGCCTTCGAGATAAGCCGTCGCATGGGCATCGGCTTCACGCCATATTGTCGGCCTGTCGATGTCTTCATGAACGGCGAATACAAGGGTTGCTACCAGTTATGCGACGCTATCGAGGTCCGCTATAATCGTGTCAACGTCACGGAAATGGATAGTACTTGTACGGAAGGCGACGAACTGACTGGCGGCTACCTTATCGAGATTGACGCCTACGCCTCGAAGGAGCCGAAGAACTTCACTTCGTCGCGCTCCACTCCTGTTACCATCAAGTACCCCGACGAAGAGGATATCCTGACGGTACAGTTCAATTACATCAAGCAGTACTACAATTCCTTCGAGAATTCTCTCTACAAAAGCAACTGGAAAGACCCTGAGTTGGGTTATCGGCAGTACCTCAATCTGCCCAGTTTTCATAGGCATTTCCTTGTAGGGGAACTGTCTGGCAACACCGATACCTACTGGAGCACCTACATGTTCAAAGACCGTTACGACACGCAGTTCTTCGTTGAACCGGTCTGGGACTTTGACCTCGCTTTCGAGAACGACAACCGTACCTACCCCATCTGCAATCAGACGGACTACATCTATCGCACCAAAGGCTCGTCGGCATGCAGTTTCAAGAGCATCGTGGACCGCATCATGGTGACCGACGCAGGCTCTGTAGCCGACGTTCAAGAAATGTGGGGCAACGCCAGATTCTTCAATGGCATCAATACAGAAGGACTGCAAAACTACGTCGATAGCGTGTCGAACGAGCTGATGGAGTCGCAGAGGCTCAACTTCATCCGCTGGCCCATCATGAACAAGAAGGTGCATCAGAACCCGAAACTATGGGGCAGCTACGAGGCCGAGGTACAGAACGTTAAGGATTACATAGCGCGACGCATGGTCTGGATGGACAACAAATTGAAGTACAACGAAGAGGAATTCGTGACAAGCATCGCAGAGAAGACCGACGCAGGGCCTAAACCGGAGATACACATCTGGAATCAACGCGTCTTTATAGCCGGCATTCCAGGAGGCACGCCCTACAATGTCTTCTCCACTCAAGGCAGCCTCGAAGCGACTGGTATCTGCGGAGAAGAAGGGCCGAGGCTCAGTCCAGGCATCCACATCATCAGCCTTTTAGGGCAGAGCTTTAAGGTGCTCGTGAAATAGCCACTAGTGTTATCGCAAAACATAACGTGTAATGTTGGCAAACATAACGTGTGTCGTAGCCCAACATAACGTGTAATGATTGGCAACATAACGTGGAGTGTTTTCAAACTAGGCACGTCTAGTTGGCCAACTAGGCGTGGCTAATTCGCAAACTAGGCACGTCTAATTCGCAAATTAGGCACGTCTAATTCGCAAATTAGGCGTGCCTAGTTTTTCATATAGGTATGTCTTGTGCTTAGTCGCAGCCAAAAATGTCGCGCGTATAGACCTTTTCACGGACATCGTCGAGGCAGTTCTCATAGCGGTTTGCCACTATTGCTTGCGATTGTTTCTTGAAGGTCTCCAGGTCGTTTACCACACGAGAACCGAAGAAGCTCTCGCCGTCCTGAAGCGTCGGTTCGTAGATGATGACTTCGGCTCCCTTTGCTTTGATGCGCTTCATGATGCCCTGGATGGCTGACTGACGGAAGTTGTCGCTGCCGGACTTCATAGTCAGACGGAAGACGCCAATCACACAATGCTGCTCGCTCTCGCTGTTCCATTGCGCGTTCTCGCTGTAATAGCCAGCCATACGAAGCACAGCATCGGCAATATAGTCCTTTCTGGTTCGGTTGCTCTCCACGATGGCCGTCATCATCTGCTGCGGCACATCCTGATAGTTGGCGAGCAACTGCTTCGTGTCTTTCGGCAAGCAATAGCCTCCATAACCAAAGGAAGGATTGTTGTAGTGCGTTCCAATGCGGGGATCAAGTCCGACGCCTCGGATGATAGCCTTCGGGTCGAGACCCTTCACCTCTGCATAAGTGTCGAGTTCATTAAAGTAGCTGACGCGCAGAGCCAAGTATGTGTTGGCAAACAACTTGACTGCCTCTGCCTCCTTCATGCCCATAAAGAGCGTGTCGATGTTCTCCTTCTCTGCGCCTTCCTGCAGGAGCTTGGCGAAAGTTTCTGCATTTGCTTTGGCATCGGGATTGCCGATAGCTGTGATGGCAGCATTCTCCTCAGTGAAATTACTGTCGTTTATCTCGATGACTTTGGGATATCCGACGATGATGCGGGAAGGATAGAGGTTGTCGTAGAGCGCTTTGCTCTCGCGAAGGAACTCAGGCGAGAAGAGCAGGTTGAACTTCTTGCCCTTCAACTCGGGCTTGTAGAGGAACTTCAGGGCATATTTCGCATAAAGGCTTCTGCAATAACCAACGGGGATGGTACTCTTGATGACCATCACGGCATCGGGGTTGACGCTGATGACCAAGTTGATGACATCCTCGATGTGATGCGTGTCGAAGAAGTTCTTGACGGGGTCGTAGTTGGTTGGCGCAGCGATGACCACGAAGTCGGCATCCTTGTAAGCCGAGGCGCTGTCGAGCGTTGCTTTCAGCCGAAGGTCCTTCTCTGCCAGATACTTCTCAATGTATTCATCCTGAATAGGCGATATTCTGTTGTTAATCTTCTCCACCTTCTCGGGAATGACATCCACAGCTGTCACCTCATGATGCTGGCTTAGCAGGGTAGCAATAGACAGGCCTACATAACCCGTGCCCGCAACTGCGATTTTCAATTCACTGAAGTCTCTCATACGATTGAATGTTTCTTTTTCAGTGCAAAGGTACTAAATAATCCCTAATCTCTCATCTTTAATCCAAAAATTCTTTGTATCTTTGCAAACAAATAGCAACTGAGCAATGCTCGTTGGTCAATAAAGTAAATGACGTTCAGCGACATCATAGGACAGGAAGAGGTGAAGCAACATCTTGCTCGACTCCTTAAAGAGAACAAGTTGCCTCATGCCATCATGTTTTGCGGACCGAAAGGTGCAGGCAAACTACCTTTGGCGCTTGCCTTCGCACAGATGCTCATCTGCCAGCACTCGACAGAAGAAGGTGCTTGTGGCACCTGCTCTGACTGCCAGATGTCCTCGCTCTGGACACATCCCGACCTACATTTCTCCTTTCCTATATATAAAGGTAAGAGCAGCGACAAGCCTGTCTCCGACGACTTCCTGCCAGAGTGGCGAGAGCAAATAAGCCGCTCT
>JAFYYO010000049.1 GCA_017557475.1 Bacteroidaceae bacterium | reverse complement strand
GCTGCGACATTCCGTCGTCCACAACCATTCGACGGTCGCCTTCAAGCAGAAGCACTTCCTCGCCATTAAGCCACCACATAGACGCTCCGTTTGAGCCACAAGCCAAGCGCACGTTCTCTATATCTTCATGACACTCTATGATGGTCTCGCACCAGAAGAAAGAGCCGTAGGTCTGCTTGCCGTACTTCTCTGCGAAACGGAACAACTTTACGTTATAGTTCTCACTGTAGAGGGTGTACCACTTTGCTTTCTGCTTGGGCAATCGAGCCAGCTCTTCGGAGAACTTCTCGCGAAGCCACGAGTTGGTAAAGACGACGTTGGAGCGCACATCTACGGCAATGGGTTCCATCAGTCGCCAACGACGGATAAAGCCCCGCTCGTCGGGCCTGACAGGAGAGGCTTTCTTTCCAACTTCCGTGAAATACTTGGGACGATTCTTGAAGCGAAGCCAATCCAAACTGACGGCTTCTCCTTCGCAAGTGATTACGAGGTCAGTGATGCCTTTTGGTGTAAAGTCCAGCGGAGCCGTTAGTGTGAGCCATTGGCCGGACATATCGCGACGGAAAGCCCCATTCTCGCTCTTCACCGTCACAGGAACCATTGCGATGACTTTTCCTTTGACGCTTTTCTCCCTAACAAACAAGTGAGTATTCTCTTGAGCCTTAACATTGATGACGAGGTAGCCGTCGGAAATACTGCTGAAATCCACATCGTCGTACTTCACCCAACTGCCTTGCTTGTTCAAAGTAACATAAGCCCCTCGCAAAGTATTTGTGGTATCGACATAAGCCGTCTGCACATCATTGGCAGAAGAATAACGGTCTATCTCTATGCGTTCCGTAGCTTGATTGATGCCCACGCCTCGCATGGTTTGTTTTACTTCCTGAATAGTGCCGTCAGCATTAAAGGTAAGTTTTTCTATACAAACAGAGCGACGCTTGTTGTCTTTGGGCGAAAAGAAGTTAGTATGGTAGAATAAATACCACTGCCCCTTGTACTCGACAAGGCTATGATGATTGGTCCAACACTTGTTTGCGTGCTCTGCCATGATGATTCCCTTGAAGTCCCAAGGTCCAAGAGGCGAGTTCGAAGTTGCATAAGCCAGCGTCTCAGTCCCATTCTCTTGTCGAACCCAAGGGAAAGTCAAGTAGTAAAGTCCGTTACGCTTGAAAGCGAAAGGCCCTTCCTTGAAGCCTTCAGGCAAGCCTTCCATTATAGTCACGGGGCCATCCAACTCCTTCATATTACTCTTGAGGCGAGCCCCACGCATAGGCCCTCCTGCCCAATAGATATATTGCTGGCCGTCGTCATCGAGGAGCACACAAGGGTCGATACCCATAACTCCCTTGATTGGTTCAGGCTCAAGTGTAAAGGGACCTTCTGGACTATCAGCAGTTGCAACTCCGATGGCAAAACCTCGACCTGTCTTAGGGCCGTTAGGGAAGTAAAAATAGTATTTCCCGTCCTTCTCGACACAATCAGGTGCCCACATCGAATAGCCGTCAGGTTTACCCCAAGGCACTTTCTCCTGCGAGACGATAACGCCGTGGTCCGTCCAATCTGTCAGGTTCTCCGAAGAAAACACATGATAGTCCTCCATGCAGAACCAATCCTGGCGCTGACCTTCTGGCGGCCAAATGTCGTGCGAGGGATAGAGATACACCTTGCCGTTAAAGACGCGAGCCGTAGGGTCAGCCGTGTATTGGTCGCGGATTACAGGATTCTGAGCCTTAACCGACAAAGCCCATGAAACCAGCAGGAGAATAGAGAGTTTTGTTCTCATAAACATTATGTTTGTAAACGTAACACGTTATGTTGGCAAACTAGGCACGTTATGATTGCAAACTAGACACGTCTAGTTGACGAATTAGGCACGTCTAGTTGGGCAACTAGGCACTCCGTCTATTTGAAGGTCCAATAATCCAGTCGCACATCACCCTCGACATCGCCGAAGCAAAGGTAGAGGTCATGCACACTATAAGCGCCTTTCACTTTGGTCGAGAACTGCTTATAGACATCGAGCGAACCCGTTGAACCGATTTTGACAGAACCTATCACTTGCCCTTTTTCTGAGTCGAGACGCAAAGTCACAATGCAAGTTCCTGTGGAAGCAGCCGAGATGCTGAACCGCTTTGCACCAGCTCCGAAATCAACTCCTCGCAGCCGGATGCACTCGCCATCGTCGATATCATAGATGTACATATTCCTCTTGCCCGTCGATTCAGGCATATCCTTCACCACTCCAGTGTTGGGAATGCCCATCTTGGCACTCTTCAATCCCCTGCCCCATGCCATCGTCTCGGCCTCAACACGCTGATAGGGATTGAGCCAGTGAAGTTGCTGCAGAGGTTTCTGGTCGAGCCAATAGGGAATCTCAGGAATCGTGCCGTCTTCGAGATAGACAATCTTGCTGGCACTGACACTACGGCGTTCGTGATGGATATATGTGTCGAGGTGCATCAGGTCATAGTCTTGGCCGAAGATGTAAGAGTGGCCTTTGAAGTCACATATGCCAGGATGGTTGCCTCTGTCTCGTTGCGTGGGACGCATAATGTAGCCCTTCCATTCCCAAGGACCAGTTGGCGAGTCGCTCATTGCATAGCCCAAAGCCTCAGGACAACAAGTTGTGGCGAAGGCAAGATAGTAATGTCCGCTCCTCTTATAGAACCAAGGACCCTCCTGATAGTTAGGGATGTGAGGCAGTTGGGTAATGTCGCCATCCACGGAAATCATGTCCTTGTTTAGCTTGCACCAATAGGTGTGGGGGTTTCCCCAGTATATATAAGCTTGCCCATCATCGGTGAAGACAGTGGGGTCAATGTCGTTCCAATGCTCCCGCTGCCAAACAAGAGGCTCGCCAAGCGGATCATGGAAAGGTCCATAAGGGGAGTCGCTGACCAGCACACCAATGCCGTGACCATGCAAAGGGGCATAGAGATAGTACTTCCCATCTCGTTCAACGGTTTGGATAGCCCAAGCTCCATTCTCGCGACTGCGCCACTTGAAGTCCTTCAAAGAAGCCACAGCACCGTGCTCAGTCCAGTTGACCATATCAGTTGTGCTCCACAAAAGCCAGTCGTACATAAAGAAACCTGCAGAACTACGCTCGTTCTCGTCTGGAATGTCTTCTGGAGAAGCGTCGTGTGAAGTATAGAGGAAGAGCGTGTCGCCCACCACAAGCGGTGAGGGATCGGCTGTGTACTTGGTTTGGAACAGAGGCATATTGACCTTGTTCAGGTCAGGCATCGGCATCTTATGGTCTGGCTGTTGACCGCTGACATTGAAGGCTCCGAGCAAAAGAACCGCCGTTATGAATAAGGATTTAAGTTTCATGCCGTATCTCTTATTAATGCTAACTATCGCTTTTATTGGGCTAAAGTCTGAGTGACAGGACGGATTGTGCCGTCTGGGTTGTAGAACATCTCATCGACACAAACGCTTCGGCGACCTGTAGCAGGGCCGTAGCCGTGCAGCGAAAGCGTGCTGTTGTGGTAGAAGAGCCAGGTGTGTCCTTTGAAATCGACGATACCCGGATGGATGGTAAAGCTGTCCTTTGCGCGACCAGTTATCTCTCCCTTGAAGGTCCAAGGACCTGTAACCTCTGGAGCCATCGCGTATGAAATGGTTTCACCACCTCTTCCGCCAGATGCATAGACGATGTACCACCAATCTTTACCCTCTTCCGAACGACGCTTATAAAGCCAAGGACCTTCCACATAGTTCTCCATTGGCAGAGCCATTATCTCGCTGTCCAGCTCTATCATGTTCTGTTTCAGGCGAGCAAGGAAGCAAGTGCCATTGCCCCAACTAAGCCAAGGAGTGCCGTCATCATCAATGAAGACGGTTGGGTCGAAGTCGTTCCACCAGCCAAGAGGATGGGCGTTTGGCGTCATGCTATCCACGATGAGGGGCTTCCCAATAGCATCTTTGAAAGGACCTATAGGGCTGTCGGCAACAGCCACACCAATCGACTTGCAATTAGGATCAGCACATTGCGTGCTGACAAAGTACCAATACTTGCCGCCCTTCTCAACAACCTGAGCCGCCCAAGCCTCGCCCGAGGCCCAACTAAAGTCAGCAGGACTGAGGACAACGCCATGCTCTGTCCACGTCTTCATATCTTTGGTCGAGAAGCAAAGCCAGTTTGTGATGTTAAAGCCATAAAGTCCCTCATAGCCCGCGCTATCCTCGAAACACTCGTCATGACCAGTATAAAGATACAGACGTCCATTGAAGACAACAGGAGCAGGGTCTGCAGTATAGCAGGAACGAATAAGAGGATTGCCCTCGTTCTGGAAAGTGACGGCCTTCTCGCCCTTAGTGGCACAAGCTAACAAAGTTAACATC
>JAFYYO010000408.1 GCA_017557475.1 Bacteroidaceae bacterium | reverse complement strand
GTAGCCAGATTGGCCGACACACCCTTTGCCAGCCCGTAGCTGCCCTCCGCGATAAAGCCAGCCTCGCGCAGGCTCGACCAGATCTCCTCAGCCTCCTCCGTCTGGAGTTCCTCAGGCACTTGAGCAGCCTCCTCAGCCTGCTCCAGCTCCTTCACCTTCAGGCGGATGTCGCGGCGCAGTTGCCTCACCTGCTCCTTCTTCAGGAGCGGCTCAATCAGCTTGCGAGCCTCGTCGCGCTGGGAAGCATCCTCGTAGGAAGCAATCAGCTCCACCACATTCTCGTAGGTCACACGGCTCGACCACAAATCGTGCCTCAGCTGCTCGCTCTGCAAGCGTTCGTTCTCCTGTTCCAGCTCCTTGATTCGCAGTTCGCTCTGCTCCAGGCGGGCAGTCATGTCCTCATAGTCAACTATAAGAGACTGAACACTTTGCGAAAATATCCTCACGACTTTCAGGGAGTCTTCTCCCTCGTTTTTAATGATAAAATCTTCCATAATTGCAAAAATGTTTATAATAAAATGTTGTTAGTTTTTGCCCACAAGAAGGCCACGACAAGCAGGCAAATCGGTTGCGAATTTACGGCGACTTTTGAAATCCTGCAAGCATTTTAACAGAAAGTTTTCCACAATCGCAAAGATTTTTGTTGATAAAATAAGAGGGAAATTCAGCAAAACTTTTGCAGTTTGAGAAAAAAAAGCGTATATTTGCAGCAGAATCATGCAAAATCACTTGCCTATGGCATAAACAAACGGATTTAGACATAGATAAAGAAGCGTCCGCTTGAATCTTGTTTCCGAAAATCTGCAAAATAAAGGAACAACCAAGAGTAAAAGTAAGGATGCTCACGTCGGTTCGGCGTGGGCTTTTACTCGTTAAAGGTTGTTGGGTGTTTGCAGATACCTCGGAAACGTAGACGAATGAAGTCCACGTTTTTTTGTTTATATAAGGGATACTAACAACAAATATAAACCCATTAAATCTTATACGACTATGAAGAATCAGATATTTACCAAAAGATGGATGCCGCCTGGGAGGGGCATGCTTGCGGCTCTGCTTACGCTCTGTAGCTGCTTCATATCCCAAATGGCTTGGGCAGATTATGACTGCACATACTCGAGCGATGGTGGAGATAGGACTTTTGAGCATGAGTGTCCTCATTGTGGGATTGTTTGTCAAATGGTTTTTCCTAAAAGCGAGTATAGCTATGAGGAAGCATATGAAGATGCGCAAAATCAATTCTACGACCAATTCTGCGAAGATTGTGGAGGCTGCCTGTTGGATTTTAATTATGTTTGCTGTATAGAGCACCATTGTCAGGTTTGTGATAATCATATGCCCATGCTTAACCCAAGCATGGGCAGATTCATTGTTTCTCCTTATATAATATAAAATGTATAGCACAAAAACAAACTAATAAACTTTAACTGTTATGAAACGTCTTTACATCTTATTGTTTGCCTTGATGGCGATAGCATCAAGCGCAAAGGCATGGGAATCCTTCGGGCACGAGTTCGTTGACCTCGGTTTGCCAAGCGGCACACTTTGGGCAACCTGCAACATTGGCGCAAACAGCCCGGAAGAGTTTGGCTGGTACTTTGCATGGGGAGAGACAGATCCCAAGGTAAATTATGACTGGAGCACCTACAAATGGTCGAGCGACGGAACATCGAAGCACCTCACGAAGTACACAGAGTCGGATGGCTGGACAGGACTCTTTACAGAGGACGATGCAGCGGCCATGAACTGGGGCACACTTTTCCAGACCCCTTGGATAGTTCATTATAGGGAACTGACGAACGACAAATATACTAAGAAGGAATGGACAACGCTGAATGGCGTCGACGGATGGAAGATAACGAGCAAAATCAATCTCAAGAGTATCTTCCTACCAGCTGCGGGTTATAAAGATGGTGAACGGTTAAGAGGCGTCGGACTTAAAGGTATATACCATTTGGGTAATCACGTTCAAGGTCAAGGTGTTGCCGATAGCGTGAGTGCAGGTTTCGAAATCAACCCGAGCAAGATTTGTGAATGGTGGTACATTAACCGTAGTGCCGGTCAAAGTGTCCGTGCTATCCTCGAACACACACCGGCTCAGCCATACGCAGTATTCGCTAATGGTACGATGAAGTTCTATTGCGATGACCAATGGCAGAGCCGTAACGATGGTGAGGTCTTAGAAGTGCATCGCAAGTTAGAAGTAACGACAGGGTGGTATGGATTAGCACCAGAAGTAACGCGTGTTGAGTTCGACCCGTCGTTTGCCAACTTCACGGGCTGTACTAGTACTAAGGCTTGGTTTGCAGGCATGAAGAATCTTGAAAGCATAACCGGACTGGAATACCTGAACACCAGCAATGTGACGGACATGAGCCTTATGTTCTCTGGCTGCGAGGCGTTGACAGAACTTGATGTCAGCAATTTCAACACGGAGAATGTGACCGACTTCTCTGATATGTTCTATAACTGCAAAGCCTTGACAAGTCTTGACCTGAGCAACTTCAATACTGCGAACGCGACCAATTTCACTGAAATGTTCCGTGGTTGTAGTGCCTTGACAAGTCTTGACCTGAGCAACTTCAATACTGCGAACGCGGTCAGCATGCCGGAGATGTTTATGGGCTGCTCTTCGCTCACGAAGCTCGACTTGAGCTCGTTCAATATTTGCTCTGCGAGATTAATGCAAGCAATGTTCAGGAACTGCAGTAGTCTCGAGACAATAATTGTCAGCCCTCAGTGGGATGCCAAGTATGTTACCTACTCACAGGACATGTTCCTTGGCTGCACGAACATCAAGGGTGGACAAGGCACGATATACAACGAGTCAATAGTTACTAGTTTCTACGCCCGTATTGACGGAGGCTCGGCAAAGCCTGGCTATCTGACCTGCAAGCCGTTCGAGGTGGATGGCATCTGGTATTGCGTAACGGGCGACAACACTGTCGAGGTAACACGCAAGGAAGAGAACGACATCAGTTATCACGGCAACGTCAATATCCCAAGCACTATAACGTATGGCGGCAAGACCTACAACGTGACAGCTATCGGCAAGTATGCCTTCAATAATTGTGTTGATGTGACAAGCGTGACCATTCCTGCCAGCGTGAACACCTTAGGCTACCTTGCCTTCGGTTCTTGTCCGTTGCAGCAAATCATCTGCTACGCCGTCACACCGCCCAAGTTCAATGGTTTGCCCTTCACCACCGAATGCTATGGTGCGACCCTCTATGTGCCTCACGGTTCTGTCGAGAACTACGCAGATGCTAATTATTGGAAGAACTTCGCCAATGTCCTTAAGATTGGCGGCGCTTACTTCGAGAGGGACGGCATCTATTATATCGCAACGGGCAACAACGAAGCCATGGTGACTTACAAGGACACCAACTACAACACTTACAGCGGCAATGTCGTCATTCCTGCTACAGTATCGTACGATGGTGCGACCTACAGCGTAACAGCCATCGGCAACCGTGCATTCAAGGACTGCTCGGGACTGACTGGCGTGACGATTGGCAGCAATGTGCTTGCTATTGGCGACGAAGCTTTCCGCAACTGCGGCGAATGGCTGACCAAAGTTGTCATTCCCGACCAGGTAACCACCATCGGCTACGCTGCCTTTATGGAGTGCCAGCGTCTGTGGGAAGTCCATCTCGGCAGAGGCGTGACCTATATCGACAATGCTGCTTTCGCCCTCAATGACGCCTTACAACTGGTGATATGCACAGCCCTGACACCGCCGGTAACCGATGACTCTTTCACTGATTACGATTATCCTTGGGTATATGTACCTTCCGAAGCTTATCAGGCCTATAAGAACTCAGTCTATGATTGGCATCTCTTCGCCAAGCTCTCTACGCGCTTCAACTACGACTTCGCGAAGGACGACATCTTCTACAAGATACAGCCCGACAGCAGCAGCGTCTATGTGGTGCGCAAGTATGACCGCTTGAACGACGAGTCATATCCGTACACTGAGGATTCTTACGACATTCCTGATTCGGTGTCTTTCGAAGGCTCGACATATACAGTGACGGGCATCGGCGCCTTTGCCTTCAAAGAATGCACCAACCTGAAGCGTATCTCGCTGCCAAGCACGCTACAGGTAATCTGGAACGGTGCCTTTGCTGGCGACGAAAACATAGAGGCGATTTACTGCTATGCGACAACGCCGCCAACGATTTCTTATGACGAGACGCTTGCTCTTGTCGATCCGTTTGAGGGTTATACCACAGATGTAGCCAAGCTCATCATCCACGGCTCGGCATTCGACGCCTACAAGACCAATCAAGGGTGGTATTACTTCTGCGAGCTCAGGAACGTCGACGGCTATGACTTCGAGAAGGACGGCATCTATTACAAGATTCAGCCCGATGGCACAAGCGTCTATGTGACCAATGCCTACAATCCCGAAACCGATACATACGACTTCAACTACAGTGGCGGGGAAGACTATATCCCCGAGACAGTGACCTTCGACGGCACGACCTACACCGTCACAGGCATTGCGGCACAAGCTTTCTGGAACGACACCCACCTGAATAGCATCGCGTTGCCCAAGACAATCCAAGCCATCGAAGCATGCACCTTCAATTGCTCATACCTTGAATCGATTGTGTGCCATGCGATGACGCCACCTGTGCTTTCCGCCTTTGCCTTCGGCTTCGAAGAGGAGGCTTTCAACGGTTGCATCTTTGTTCCAGGATTTGCATACGGCTCATACGAAGATGCCGACGTTTGGCAGGACTACAATCGTGATGTGCTGCCATATCAGTTCGAGGTGGACGGCCTCTACTACTATTCTGCGAACGAAGGAGAAGTCAGCTTGACAGTGAAGGATGACTTCTACTACAGCGGCAATTATGTGGGAGCCATCAACATTCCAGAGACTGTCACCTATCAGGGCACGACCTACACCGTCGTCGATATTGAGGGCACCACTTTCAAAGGCAGCAGCAATCTGACAGAAGTGACCATTCCCGCTACGGTTACGTTAATCGGGAACAAAGTGTTCCAAGACTGCACAAGCCTCGCCATCGTTAACTGCAACGCTACAACACCGCCTGAACTCAGGTTCAACTCCTTCGACGAGAGCCACTATCAGGACGTGACACTCAATGTGCCTGAAGGCACGAAGAGCCTTTATCAGGCTGCCGACTACTGGAAGAACTTCCTCAACATCGTAGCACCAGTCGATCCATACGCACCGATAGACTACGCAGGTACCATCTGGCAGGAATATACCTCAGCAGACGGGGAACTTTCCGAATCGAGCGATACAGACAAAACTGTGACGATAGCACCTTCCACAGAGACGCCAGGAATAGTCAACCTCGGTTATCCTGCCTTTACAATGGCTGGGACGAATCAGAAGCTCAGAGGCTTCAACATCGACGGCGTTAGCAAGTATGAGCTTGAGGACGGCACAATCTACTACGCACTGACCGAGCCTACGAGAGTGCAAATCAGAAGCGTCTCATCCACTCTACTTTGTAATGCAACGCTGTACGGTGTGCAGTCCAGCCTCGACAGCACACCTGCACTGAAGCTCATCCTGACAGGAGTCAGGACACAGTTCGAGGACGTTGTCTGGTTCGGTAATGGCACGGATTTGGACGAGATAAAGGCCGCTCTGGAGAATGTCGAGGACATCATCACAGGAGTTCCCTCGATGGAAGACGGAAGATGGAAGATGGAAGACGGTTCTATTTACAATCTTGCAGGTCAGCGCCTCGGCAAGATGCAGAAGGGCATCAATATTGTTGGCGGACGAAAAGTTCTGGTGAAGTAACCACTTCGACATACTTTTAAGGGAGCCTCGCTCGAAATGAGCGGGGCTTTCTTTTTTGTGGTTTTCTGTATTCTGGCGCAAGAACAATGGATTAAGCAAAAAAACTCT
>JAFYYO010000407.1 GCA_017557475.1 Bacteroidaceae bacterium | reverse complement strand
AGTCTGGTTTCTGCGTGCCAAGTGTGCTGGTAGAAAAAACTTATAGCTTTATGGCTTTTATTTGATAATTCTTCGTACCTTTGCACTGAACAATAATCAAACAATAACTATGGAACTCATATATCTTCTCTATCTCATCATAGGCATCGCCATAGGAGCTGTGGGAGTATACTTTGCTATGCGGTCGCAGGTGCAAGCGGCAAAGGAACGCAACACCTCTACTGAACAGCAGATGCGAGACCAGCAAGAAGCACAACAGCAGCAGATGCGGGATCAGCAGGAGACTTTCCGGCAGCAGATGAAGGCTCTGCAAGAGTCTCAGCAACTACAAATACGAACGCAGCAAGAAGCTCAGCAACAACAGATGGAGCAGCAGATGGCGCTGCTTCGTGAGCAGATGAGCACCACTTCAGAGCGCGTCCTCAAAGAGCGGGCAGTGGAACTTTCTACCGTCAATACGGAGCAGCTCTCCAAGATTCTCAACCCGCTGCAGCAAGACCTTCAGCAGATGCGGACACAGACGGAGAAGATGCAAAGAGACCATGATGATTCCTTGCGTCAGTTGAAGGCTGCCATTCAGATAAATATGGAGCGTGAGCGGGCTATGGGCGAGCAGACGGAACGCATTGCTCAGGCGCTGACTGGACAGAACAAAGTGCAGGGAAACTTCGGCGAACTCAAGTTGACTCAGATACTTGAGCAGATGGAGCTGGAGCGTGGCTTGCAGTATGACACGCAGGAGACGATGCGTGATGCTCAAGGTCGTCCCATCACAAGCGAGGAAGGGCGTCGCATGATTCCCGATGCAGTCCTTCATTTCCCTGATGGACGCGATGTCATCATCGACAGCAAGATGTCCTTCACGGCTTTTGTTGATTACATGAATGCGGAGGATGAAGACGCTCGGAATGAAGCTCTTCGTCGCCACCTCGCAAGCATGCGGCAGCACGTCAGGGAACTGGCGCAGAAGCAATACTTCCGCTATGCCAAATCTGATAAAGGAAGGTTGGACTTTGTCTTGATGTACGTCTTTCAGGAAAGTGCCCTGCAACTGGCTCTACAAAGCGACACAACCCTTTGGAAAGATGCCTACGACCAAGGCGTGGTCATCTCTGGCAGTCAGTCACTCTATATGACTTTGCGCGTGCTCGAACTCACTTGGAAACAAACTCGACAAGTGGAGAATCAGGAGAAGATGATGCAATGTGCCAACACCCTCGTCGAGCGTGTACAGCTCTTTGCCGAGCGCTTCGGCAGAGTCGGAGAGTTGCTCGACAAGACGCGTCGCTCCTTCGACGACCTTTCCGTCGTTACCGCACCTTCTGGCCCCAGCATCACTACTGCCGCTCGCAACCTCCTCAAGTATGGCGCCCAAGAGAACAAGAAGAAGAAATCCCTCAACTCGCCAACGCTTTTGGAGAGCACAGAAGAAACAGAATAATCATTTCAGGATAAACAATTATGGTACGACATTCTCTAACATTTTTGCTTTCGGCAGTTGCTTTGCTGCTGGCAACGGGCATCAAGGCGATGCCAGAAGAGACAACTCCCAGCGAAGGGACAGTTTATGACATCTGCGTCTATGGCAGTACGCCTGCGGGTATCATGGCGGCTTATACCGCCAAGCTCAAGGGGAAGAGTGTATTGCTCATTTCGCCGACGAAACGAATCGGCGGCTTGACGGCTGGCGGTTTGGGTTGGACGGACATAGGCGACAGCACAAGTCATCGCCGTATCATCAAAGGCTTTGCCCGAGAGTTCTATCGTCGCATCGGACAGCACTATGGAATGGCCTCTCCTACCTTTTACTTCGAGCCAAAGGTGGCACTTGCGACTTTCAAGGGATTCCTGTCGGAAGTGGGCTTGAAGGACACAACAGACATTTGGTATCAATGGCGCATCGTGAGTGCAGAAAAGGAAGGGAACGAGGTAAAGAGCATCACGCTGGAAAAAGCTCCCTCTCCCAACCCCTCTCCCGAAGAGGAGGGACTTAGAAATGTCAAAGCCCGCATCTTCATGGATTGCAGTTACGAGGGCGATTTAATGGCGAGGGCAGGCATCAGCTATACTGTGGGGCGAGAGCCTGCGTCGAAGTACGGCGAGCCGGAGAACGGGGTGCAGTGCCTCAACAAGCATCAGTTCACGGACGGCGTTGACCCATACGTCGTGCCGGGCGACCCGTCGAGCGGTTTGCTTTGGGGCATCATGCCGGAACCGATGGGCAACAAGGGCGACGGCGACAACCACATCCAGGCCTACAACTATCGCTTGACGTTGACAAAGAACAAGCCCTTCCGCTCCATCACGGCAAAGGTGCCCGACAACTACGACCCCTCGAAGTACGAACTTCTCTTCCGTTGGATGGAGAAGAAAGGCTGGAGCGGCTACGGCGACTGCATCAAGTGGACGTACATGAAGGACTCGTCGGGGCCAAACTCGTGGAACGCCTACAAGACGGACAACAACAATAACGGCGCGTTCTCGACCGACATGATTGGCTACAGTTGGGACTATCCCGAGGCAACTTACGAGCAAAGAGACTCCATCGCCAAGCTCCACGAGGACTATACGAAGGGCCTCCTCTACATCCTTTGGACTGACCCTCGAGTGCCTCAAAACATTCGCGACGAATACAACTTGTGGGGCTATCCGCTCGATGAATACGAGGACAACGAGAACTTCACGCCGCAACTCTACATCCGCGAGGCACGAAGAATGATTGGCCGAATGGTGATGACCGAGGACTACTGCCTCAAGAACAAGATAGCCAACGACCCGATTGCCTGGGGAGCCTACACAATGGACTCGCACAACTGCGGCCGCTATGTCGTGAACGGTCAGGTGAAGAACGAGGGCGATGTGCAACGACACTTGACAAAAGGCCCTTACAATATCTCCTATAAAGCCGTAACGCCCAAAGAGTCAGAAGCACGCAATGTCATCGTGCCTGTTTGCCTCTCTGCCTCTCACATCGCTTATGGTAGCATCCGCATGGAACCAGTCTATATGGTCTTGGGCGAGACGACTGCTCTGGCAGCCATTCAAGCCATCGACGAGCACGACTGTTGCGTTCAAGATGTCGACCCTTCCCGTTGCATTGAACAATTGGAGAACGGCCTCAACATTGAACGTTGCGAGGAATTGCCAGAGGTGATGAACTCTGTGGCAGTCGATATTACGAGCCGCGTCTTGGAGAATCCTTCTTTCGAAGAGAGCTTCACAAAGACCACACAGCCGCCTACAGGTTGGCTGGAGTCGCCATCAGGCATGACTTTGCAGCGAAGCATGAACAAGACCGCCAAGAACAAGGATGGCCAGCAAGCCTATGTCTGCAAGCCCGCTTCGGGCAAGACCATCAATACGCCACTCAAGCTCTATCAGCAGATACCTGCCGAGAAACTGGGGGCAGGCATCTATAAGGTGAGCTGCCGCATGTGGATTGAGAAGGACTTCTACGGCACGGCCTGCCTCTTCGCAGACAATCAGCGGGGCGACAACTGCAATGTTCAGTACTGGACGACGGAGCCCTATTACCGCAACGGCACCAGCGGCTACGACAACATTACCTATACTGACTACCGCACGACCTTTGCCCGTCATGCTGGCGGCTTCAATTCCTCAACGGCACAGAACATGCAAAGGATGGTGGTCTATATCACCCTTCAGGAAGGCGACGACCTTCTTTTAGGCATCCGCACGAATAGTGCCAACCAGGGAAGCGACAAGGCAGGCGCCGGTTACTTCATGGTCGATGACTTCCATGTGGAGAAGCTAGCAGGGAAACCTGTTGCGCAAGATGACTTTTGCGACAAGGTACTGACCAACTACGACTTCGAAAAGAACCCGCAAGGCATCACATACGACTGGAACCTCAAGACCACCATCAACGAATCCAGCAACGGCCCCATCTTGGGTTGGCAAAGCAACGCATGGACGGACAACTACGGCGGCGTCTCCGACGGCACGAACCTCGAGTGGAAATGGGCAGGCTACGTGGCAAGTTCGGCTAGCGTCATTCCCAACGACTTCCGTCTCTACCAGACGATACCTTCCGAGGAACTCGAGCCAGGCATCTATCAAGTGAGCGCACGAATGTGGCAGCACGCCTCGAAGTTGGGCATCACGCGTCTTTATGGACAGGCAGGCGACAAGACGAGCGTACAATATTATGGTGTGGAGAGCAAGTACTCTGCTGACGTCCTGACCGAAGGCGAGACGGCAACCTTTGCAGGTCTTTCCGCCAATACCACCACTGGTCGCGTCAATGATATGAGTCTTGATGTCGAGGTTGGTGAAGGCGAGGACTTGGAGATTGGTGTCAAGAGCGGTTATGGCAAGGAGGCCAACAACACAGCAGGAGCCAATCACGGCAAGTTCTATGTTGACCTCGTCCGCGCTTGGAAGGTTTCCGACCTGCCTGTCACATACGACGAGAACTCTGCTGAGAACGAGATTGTCCCGCGTACATATTATAATAAGGTAGTGCTGAACAAGACCTTTGTTAATGATGAGTGGCAATTCGTCTGCTTCCCCTT
>JAFYYO010000406.1 GCA_017557475.1 Bacteroidaceae bacterium | reverse complement strand
TAGGGATTAGGGTTTAGAGATTAGAGATTAGAGATTAGGTTTATTATGAGACAACTTAAGATAACAAAAAGTATCACGAGTCGTGACAGTGCATCGCTCGACAAGTATCTACAAGAGATTGGACGTGAGCAACTTCTTCCCGTCGAGGAGGAGGTAGAACTTTCCCAGAGGATACGAAAAGGCGACCGTCGTGCTCTCGACAAGCTGGTGCGCGCCAATCTTCGCTTCGTGGTCAGTGTGGCCAAGCAGTATCAGAACCAGGGACTTTCCCTTCCCGACCTCATCAACGAGGGTAATGTGGGCCTGATAAAAGCTGCCGAGAAGTTCGACGAGACGCGAGGCTTCAAGTTCATCTCGTATGCTGTTTGGTGGATTCGCCAGACCATTCTTCAGGCTTTGGCAGAGCAGAGCCGCATCGTCCGTCTGCCTCTCAATCAGGTCAGCGCAGTCAACAAGATAACGAAGGCCATGACCAAGTTCGAGCAGGAGTACGAGCGCAAGCCCAGTGCCGACGAACTGGCAGAGCTGGTCAACGAGTTGCCCGAGAAGATCAGCGACTCCCTGCGTGCTAGTGGCCGTCATGTCAGCGTCGATGCACCCTTCATCGAAGGTGAGGAAAACAGCCTCCTCGACGTCATGGTCAACACCGATTCTCCCATGGCCGACAAGGGATTGGTCAGCGAAAGCCTCTCCACCGAGATCGACCGCGCTTTGGGCGTGCTCAACGAACGTGAGAAGCAAATCATCGAACGCAGTTTTGGCATCAACAACCAGCCCGAGATGACACTCGAAGAGATTGGCGAGACCTTTGGTTTGACCCGTGAACGCGTCCGCCAAATCCGCGAGAAAGCTATCCGCAAACTCCGTGCCGGAAGCCGAAACAGCCTGCTCCGCTCCTATCTCGGCTAAGCCCTATAGGTTGATATAAACAAAAGAAGAGAGACACATTCCGTGCCTCTCTTTTTCTTTATCCTGACTTTACCTAAAAACGCTCCACGCCTAGTTTGTCAACTAGGCACGTTGTGTTTGCCAACTAGGCACGTCTAGTTCGCCAATTAGCCACGCCTAGTTTGGGAATTACCCTAGCCTAATGTTTCGATGGCGAATTTCATGCGACTCAGGGTCTCGTCCTTGCCGAGGAAGGCTGCCAGCTCGTACATATCGGGACCTTGTCCTTCGCCTACCAGACAGATGCGCCAAGCGTTCCAGGGCTTGATGCCTGTCTGCTCTGCCCAAACATCGACGGCTGCTTTCTGACCTTCGACTGAGAAGTCGTCCAAGCCGCTAAGCAAATCGGCGAGTTGTTGCATCTCTTGAGCCGTCTCTTCCTTCCAGTTCTTGCGGACGAATTTGTCCTCCCTGTCGAACGCCGTCGGAGCGACGAAGAAGAAGCGCGTCAAAGGCCAAAGGTCGCTCGCGAAACTGATGTTGCGCTTGTGCTTCTGCCCTTGTCCGTCGGTGTATTCGATGACCTTGAGCTTCATCATGCGGACCACTTCCGCTTCCTTTTCGGGAGTCGAGACGATGCCTTGCTTGCGAAGGACTTTGTCGAAACTCGGAACCCAAGCTTCGTCGGGTTGTTTGAGGAGGTATTGATGGTTGAACCAAGCTGCCTTGATGTAGTCGAACTTCGCGCCGTTTTTGGAGCACTTGCTGAGGTCGAAAAGCTGGACCATTTCGTCGAGGCTCATCACCTCTTGGTCGTTGCCAGGATTCCAGCCAAGCAGGGCAAGGAAATTGACGACAGCTTCAGGCAGATAACCCTTCTCGCGATAGCCACTACTTACCTCGCCGCTCTTCGGGTCGTGCCATTCGAGGGGGAAGACAGGGAAGCCCAACTTGTCGCCATCGCGCTTGCTCAGCTTGCCATTGCCAATAGGTTTGAGCAGGAGAGGCAGATGAGCGAATCGGGGCATCGTATCGGCCCAGCCGAAAGCTTCGTAGAGGAGGACGTGAAGAGGAGCGCTCGGCAACCATTCTTCGCCTCGAATCACGTGCGTAACTTCCATTAAATGGTCGTCCACGATGTTGGCGAGATGGTAGGTCGGCAGCTCGTCGGCACTCTTGTAGAGCACCTTGTCGTCGAGGATGCTGCTGTTGATGCGAACCTCTCCGCGAATGATGTCATCCACAATCACATCCCTTCCAGGCTCGATGAGGAAGCGAACCACATACTGCTTGCCCTCAGCGATGAGTTTCTCGACCTCTTCTTTGCTCAAGGTTAAGGAGTTGCGCATC
>JAFYYO010000048.1 GCA_017557475.1 Bacteroidaceae bacterium | reverse complement strand
GCGATACCCAATCCGTTGATAACTCTCGGCATATCCTTGTAACCGGTGTACTTACGCATACCGGGCGTGGATATTCTGATTAGCTTCTTGATAGCATTCACCTTGTTGACGGTATCATACTTCAAGGCAATCTTGATTGTACCCTGAGGGCCGTCGTCCACGAACTTGTAGTTCAGGATGTAGCCCTTCTCGAAGAGGATCTTGGTGATCTCCTTCTTAAGATTTGACGCAGGCACTTCCACTACTCTGTGTTTGGCCTGAATTGCGTTGCGCAATCTTGTCAAATAGTCTGCAATTGGATCTGTCATATAAATTAGAATTTAATTGATCGGGACGCTCCCGACAATATTAAAATTGAAATAGTTCCTTTTTCGCAATAGTTTTCAATCGTTCTACCGAAGGCTATGAAGTGATGTGAAATTAGACGTGGCTAATTGTCAAACTAGGCGTGGCTAGTTGGTAAACTAGACGTGGCTAGTTGGCGAACTAGGCGAGCCGTGTTTGCATTTGCACCTTTGTCGTTTTCTGCTTACGATTCTTAACTTGGTCGATAGGACGATGTTGAAACTTACCAGCTAGCTTTCTTCACGCCGGGGATGAGACCGCTTGAAGCCATTTCACGGAACTGAATACGTGAAAGACCGAACAGGCGGATGTAACCCTTTGGACGACCAGTGAGCTTGCAACGGTTGTGAAGACGGATGGGGTTGGCGTTGCGAGGAATTGCCTGCAGCTTCTGAGCTGCCTCAAATGCCTCAACAGGATCACCACTGTTTACGATCTTCTTCAACGCAGCACGCTTCTCAGCATACTTAGCCACGAGTTTAGCTCTCTTGACCTCGCGGGCCTTCATTGATTCTTTTGCCATATTGTTTAGTCGTTTTTAGCGTTCTTAAAGGGAAGGCCGAACTCCTTGAGCAGAGCGTAACCCTCTTCATCAGTCTTCGCAGTGGTAACGAACGTGATGTTCATACCGAGGATGCGGTCGATGGTATCGATGTTGATTTCGGGGAAGATAATCTGCTCCTGGATGCCGAGGGTATAGTTACCGCGACCATCCAACTTGCTCTCAATACCCTTGAAGTCACGGATACGAGGCAGAGCCACGCGGACGAGCTTCTCAAGGAACTCGTACATTCTCTCGCGACGAAGTGTAACCATAACACCGATAGGCATCTTCTTACGCAGTTTGAAGTTAGCGACGTCCTTCTTGGAAACAGTTGCTACGGCCTTCTGACCAGTGATAGCAGAGAGTTCGTTGATAGCTACGTCGATAATCTTCTTGTCAGCTGTTGCCATTCCCAAGCCCTGATTAATGACAATCTTCTTCAAAACGGGAATCTGCATTGCGGAAGAGTAGTTGAACTGCTTCTTCAGTGCAGGAGCAATACGCTCAGCATATTCTTTCTTAAGGCTTGCAGTATTTGCCATTATTAAATCTCCTATTATTTAACAGTTACATTCATAGCCTTACCATTGGAGCGGACAGCCTTACCGTCCACAACAGGATTGAGCTTTGAAACTTGAATGGGAGCTTCCTGCTTAACAATACCTCCCTGAGGGAACTTGGCGCTGGGCTTCTGGCTCTTGCTGACCATATTGACTCCCTCCACGATGGCGCGCTGCTCCTTCACGAGCACCTGTAACACTTTACCAGTCTGACCCTTGCAATTGCCAGAATTGACGTAAACTGTATCGCCTTTCTTAATGTGTAACTTACTCATTACTAAAATCGTTAATTGATTAAAGAACTTCGGGTGCCAGTGAAACCACCTTCATGTTGGCAGCACGCAACTCACGAGCAACAGGACCGAAAATACGACTACCGCGCAACTCGCCTGCATTGTTCAGGAGAACGCAAGCGTTATCATCAAAACGAATGTAGGAACCGTCAGCACGACGGACTTCCTTCTTAGTACGTACAATCAAGGCCTTTGATACTGCACCCTTCTTAACTTCACTGGTGGGGATTGCGCTCTTCACAGATACAACAATCACATCACCTACAGATGCATAGCGACGACGAGTACCACCAAGCACACGGATGCACATGGCTTCCTTTGCACCGCTATTGTCTGCAACTACTAATCTAGATTCTGCTTGTATCATAATTACTTAGCTCTTTCTACGATTTCTACTACTCTCCATCTCTTAGTCTTGCTCAAGGGACGGGTTTCCATAATCAGGACGGTGTCACCCTTATGGCAGTCGTTCTTCTCATCATGAGCATGATACTTCTTTGTCTTAGAAACGAACTTACCATAGATGGGGTGCTTCTCCTTAAACTTCGCAGCTACAACAATGGTCTTATCCATCTTGTCGCTTACGACAACACCTGTTCTCGTTTTTCTTAAATTTCTTGCTTCCATGTTTAAGACCAATTATTATTTGTTCAACTCTCTTTGGCGAAGCACGGTCTTGAGGCGTGCAATGTCACGACGCGCAGCCTTAATCTGTGCACTGTTTGCCAAGGGTGATACTGCATGGTTCAGGAGCATCTGCTTGTAGTTAGCCTGCTCCGTCTGTATGCGCTCTGCCAAATCGGCAGTAGTCATCTCCTTAATTTCTGCAATCTTCATAATTATGCGTTTTTGTCGTAATCACGTCTAACAATGAACTTCGTTGTAACTGGCAACTTCTGAGAAGCCAGACGAAGTGCTTCCTTGGCGATTTCGTAAGAAACGCCTTCAATCTCGAAAATGATGCGACCGGGAGTAATGGGGAATACGTATCCTACAGGATCACCCTTACCCTTACCCATACGGACATCAGCGGGCTTCTTGGTGATTGGTTTGTCGGGGAAGATACGAATCCAGCTCTGTCCCTCACGTTGCATATAACGTGTCATAGCGACACGGGCAGCCTCAATCTGGCGAGCGGTAATCCAGTGTGTCTCAAGAGACTTGATACCAAAGGAGCCGAATGCCAACTGGTTGCCACGCATGGCGTTGCCCTTGCAACGACCTTTTTGCGGCCTTCTATATTTGGTTCTTTTTGGTTGTAACATGATAATCTAATTTTAGCGATTATTGTTCTTCTTACGACGGAAGTTCTTTCTGTCGCCACCGCCGAAGTTGCGGCCATTATCCTTCTGCTGAGCAAAGTTAGGAGCAAGATCCTTCTTGCCATAAACCTCACCACGGCAAATCCAGACCTTGATACCGAGCAGACCAACCTTTGTCAGAGCCTCTGACTTGCAGTAGTCAATGTCTGCACGAAGAGTATGCAGAGGAGTACGTCCTTCCTTAAACATCTCAGAACGGGCAATTTCTGCACCATTGAGACGACCAGAGATCAGCACCTTAATACCTTCTGCACCTGCGCGCATCGTGTTCTGAATAGCCATCTTGATAGCACGACGGTAAGCAATCTTTCCTTCCACCTGGCGAGCGATGTTGTTCGCAACGATAACTGCGTCGAGCTCGGGTCTCTTAACCTCATAGATGTTGATCTGAACATCCTTCTGAGTGAGCTTCTTCAACTCCTCCTTGAGGGTATCAACCTTCTCTCCACCCTTACCGATGATAAGACCAGGACGAGCAGTGCAAACAGTGATAGTCACCATCTTGAGGGTACGTTCGATGACAATGCGTGAAATGCTTGCGTCACCGAGGCGAGCGCCGAGGTACTTACGGATCTTGCTATCTTCGAGGATAGACTCTCCGAACTCTTTGCCTCCGTACCAATTTGAATCCCAACCACGGACAATACCGAGGCGGTTGCTTATTGGATTAACTTTCTGTCCCATACTTTTCCTTAATCTTTATTCTTTGTGTCAACGAACAACGTGATATGGTTAGAACGCTTACGGATTCTGTAACCACGACCCTGAGGAGCGGGTCTCATACGCTTGAGGGTAGCACCCTCGTCCACGAAGATTTTACTGATATAGAGCTCGCCTTCTTCGGCTTTGCGCTCGTTCTTCTGTTCCCAATTGGCAATGGCTGAGCGAAGCACCTTTTCGACGTCTTCACTTGCTGCCTTAACGCAGAACTTGAGAGTGCCAAGTGCTCTGTTTACCTCCATACCGCGAACCAAATCAACCACATATCTCATCTTGCGGGGAGAAGAAGGCACATTCCTCAGCTTTGCGAAACTTTGCGCTTTGCGAGCTTCTTTTCTTGCATCAGCAGCTAATTTCTTTCTTTTTCCCATTATATTATTACTATATAATTAACGATTAATTGCCTGCTTACTTCTTCTTGTTACCAGCATGGCCACCGAACTTGCGTGTAGGAGCAAACTCTCCCAGCTTATGTCCAACCATATTCTCAGTAACGTAAACAGGAATAAACTTATTTCCGTTGTGAACGGCAACCGTATGACCTACGAAATCAGGAGAAATCATAGAAGCGCGAGACCAAGTCTTGACCACGTTCTTCTTACCGCTTTCATTCATCGCAACGATTTTCTTCTCGAGGCTGACTTCGATATACGGACCTTTCTTTAATGAACGACTCATAGTTTTATTCTAGCTAACTTTTTGTTTACTTATTACATCTCTCGATAATATACTTGTTGGACTGCTTCTTGGGAGCACGAGTCTTGAGTCCCTTAGCATACAAGCCCTTACGTGAACGAGGATGACCACCTGACTGGCGACCTTCACCACCACCCATGGGATGATCATGAGGATTCATGACAACGCCACGGTTGTGAGGACGACGTCCCATCCAACGAGAGCGACCAGCCTTGCCGGAGCTTTCCAGAGCATGGTCTGAGTTACCTACGCTACCTACTGTTGCCTTGCAAGCAGAGAGAATCTGACGAGTCTCTCCAGAAGGAAGTTTGATAACGCAATAACGACCTTCACGAGAAGTCAGCTGAGCAAAGTTGCCAGCGGAACGAACGAGCAATGCGCCCTGACCAGGACGAAGCTCGATGTTGTGGATTACAGTACCGACGGGGATGTTCTGCAGGGGCAGAGCATTACCGATTTCGGGAGCTGCTTCGGCACCACTCATCACAGTGGCACCCACCTTCAGTCCGTTGGGAGCAATAATATAACGCTTTTCACCATCGGCGTAGAACAAGAGTGCGATGCGCGCTGAGCGATTGGGATCGTACTCGATTGTCTTAACAACGGCGGGAACACCATCTTTCTCACGTCGGAAGTCAATGAAGCGGAATTTCTGCTTGTGACCTCCACCGATATAGCGCACAGTCATCTTACCAGTATGGTTGCGACCACCAGTAGAGCGCTTACCGCAAACGAGAGATTTCTCAGGTACCGATGCAGTAATTTCCTCGAAGGTACCTATAATCTTGTGTCTTTGGCCCGGTGTTGTGGGCTTAAATTTACGTACTGCCATCTTCTATTAAATGTTGCTATAAAAATCAATAACATCGCCTTCCTTGAGGGTCACGATTGCCTTCTTGAAAGCGTTAGTACGTCCCTTGATGAGACCAGAACGAGTGTAGCGGTTCTTGCTCTTGCCGCCATAGACACAAGTATTGACGTCAGTAACGGTAACATTATACTGTGCCTCCACTTCCTTCTTAATCTCAATCTTGTTTGCTTCGGGACGAACGATGAAGCCGAACTTGTTCTGCTTCTCGCTGATGCCGGTCATCTTCTCAGTGACCAGAGGTTTAATGATATATCCCATAACTGTTTCGACTACTTATTTGGTTAAGTTTCCATCGATTACAGCGAGAGCGCTTTCAGCCACGACCATAACATCTGCGTTCAAAACCTTATAGGTATTGAGTGCAGTTGCGGCCATAACCTGAACGCGTTCGATGTTTCGAGCTGACAAATATACGACTTTATCCGCACCAGGCATGACGATAAGCGCCTTCTTGTCTGAAACTTTAAGATTTTTTAAGATTTCAACCATGTTCTTCGTCTTGGGAGCATCGAAAGTGAAGTCCTCAACAACGATCAGGGCATTCTCCTGAGCCTTATATGTGAGGGCAGACTTACGAGCAAGCTGACGAACCTTCTTGTTGAGTTTGAAACTATAATCGCGAGGCTTGGGACCGAAAACGCGGCCACCGCCTACGAGTACGGGAGAGTTGATGTCACCGCGACGAGTACCGCCACCACCTTTCTGGCGACCGAGCTTGCGGGTTGAACCACTCACTTCACTTCTTTCTTTTGACTTAGCTGTTCCCTGACGTTGGTTAGCCATAATGAGCTTCACGTCGAGGTAAATAGCGTGATCGTTGGGCTCAATAGCGTAAATGGCATCATTGAGAGCGACCTTACGACCTGTCTCCTGACCTTTGATATTTAATACACTTACTTCCATTACTTCAAAACGCTTACGATTGAACCATTGTATCCGGGAACACTACCCTTGATGAGAAGAAGGTTGTGTTCGGGAATTACCTTTAACACTTGCAGGTTGTGTGTAGTCACACGATCGCCGCCCATTTGGCCGCCCATACGCATTCCCTTGAAGACCTTCGCGGGATATGAGCAGGCACCGATAGAACCTGGTTTACGCAGACGGTCATCCTGACCGTGAGTAGTTTGACCTACGCCGCCGAAACCATGACGCTTAACTACGCCCTGGAAACCACGACCCTTAGAGGTAGCGATTACATCAACGAATGCGCTGTCTGCAAACAGCTCAACGGTGATGGTGTCACCCAAATTCAGTTCCTGTTCGAAACCTGTGAACTCGGCCAAGTGTCTCTTGGGTGTTACTCCGGCCTTCTTGAAGTGACCCATGAGAGGAGCAGTGGTGTTCTTCTCCTTAGCCTCTTCGAAGCCGAGCTGAACGGCATTGTAACCATCCTTCTCTTCGCTTTTAATCTGAGTAACAACACAAGGACCCAATTCGATAACAGTGCATGGTACATTCTTACCCTCGGCACTGAAAACGGAAGTCATTCCGATTTTCTTTCCTAATAATCCTGGCATTTCTGTTGTTATTAATTAATAAATAATGTGTATTACACCTTGATCTCTACTTCTACACCGCTGGGAAGCTCAAGCTTCATGAGGGCGTCGATAGTCTTTTCGCTGGAGCTGTGAATGTCAACGAGACGCTTGTAGCTGTTCAGCTCGAACTGCTCACGGCTCTTCTTGTTAACGAATGTAGAGCGGTTAACGGTAAAGATTCTCTTGCGAGTGGGCAGAGGAATCGGACCGCTTACTACAGCACCAGTTTCCTTTACAGTCTTAACAATCCTTTCAGCGGACTTGTCGACCAGATTGTGGTCGTAAGACTTCAGTTTGATTCTAATCTTTGGACTCATTTCTTTTTACTATTATATATATTAATAATGTATAGGGGATAGGGTATCATCCACAAAGAGTCATATGCTTGCAGGTGACCCTATCCTTCTTTTCTTGTTATACCAGATCTACACGGCCTCCCATTTCTTCAAGTACTGTCTTTGCGATACCTGTGCTCACAGGAGCATGGTGATCGTAGGTCATAGAACTGGTAGCACGACCAGAGGTAATGGTGCGCAGAGCTGTAACGTAGCCGAACATCTCGGCCAGAGGAACCATTGCCTTCACCAAGCGAGCACCGGTACGAGTGGAATCCATTCCCTCTACCTGACCGCGACGCTTGTTGAGGTCGCCGATTACGTCACCCATGTTCTCTTCTGGAGTAACGACTTCCAGTTTCATCATGGGCTCCATGAGTACGGGCTTAGCCTTAGCACAGCAAGCTTTGTATGCCATCTGAGCAGCGAGCTCGAATGAGAGCTGGTCAGAGTCAACGGGATGGAAGCTGCCGTCCACAAGCTCAACCTTCAGGCTATCCATGGGGAAACCTCCGAGCACGCCATTCTTCATAGCTGCCTCGAAACCCTTCTGAACGCTGGGAATAAACTCCTTGGGAATGTTACCGCCAGTTACGCTGTTGATGAACTGCAGGCCGCCCTGAATGAAATCAGGATCGACGGGACCTACGTTCACGATGATGTCAGCGAACTTACCACGTCCACCCGACTGCTTCTTGTAAACCTCGCGATGGTTGACGGTTGTTGTGATTGCTTCCTTGTAGTTGACCTGAGGCTTGCCCTGATTGCACTCAACCTTGAACTCACGCTTCAGACGATCGATGATGATGTCGAGGTGAAGCTCACCCATTCCGCTAATAACGGTC
>JAFYYO010000405.1 GCA_017557475.1 Bacteroidaceae bacterium | reverse complement strand
GGCTTGTTGTCCTTCTTGTATGCAGATGCAGCACGGAGCACGCCCTTGATGGTCAACGGAGAGCTAGAATACTGCTTGGGCAAAATCATGAAGGTTTCGGCAGCCTTGGTGTACTGCTTGGCATTTTCGTAAGCGGCACCAGCTTCGAACACGGCCTTGTCGGAGAAGGAGACCAGCGGATAGCGCTTCACGAGGGCCAAGTAGGCCTGAGCACCCTTTTCGTACTGGCCGTTCTTCACGGACTGTTCAGCCATCTGGAAGAGCACAGCTGCGATAGCCTTTTCGATTTCCTTGGCCATGGAGTCGTTCCTGGTGGCCTTGACATCGTGGTACTGCTTGTAAAGCCATTCGAATTCCTTCAAGGATTCGTCGAGCTGGTTGGATTCCAGCAAGGACTGGGCAAGCATACGGCTGATGAGCAAAATGTACTGGTGGTTCGGATACTTCTGGCGAAGTTCACGGAGCACCGTCACAGCGGTCTTGTACTGCTTAGCATCGTAATGGACGATAGCAGCGTTGTAAGCAAGTTCGGCAGCTTCCTTGTTCTGGCCAAACTTCTTCATGTACTTGTCAACCTGAGCAAAGTAAGCCTTGGTTTCTTCGGACTTGTAAGCCTTGACAGCGTCGTCGCCATACTTGTTCTTCTTGGCGTTTTCGCGAGACTGGTCCATCATGAGCACGGCGTTGTAGGCAGCTTCTTCCTTCTTGAGGAGAGATTCGGAGCCCATCGGACGACGGCCATAGCGAGTGGTATCGGTATCGACGATCCAGTTGAACATCTTGGCAGCGTTAGCAAACTGGCCCATTTCCTGATAGACAAGAGCCAAGTTGATGTGGACCTTGTATTCGTCCCAAGTCGGTTCCTTGGCATAGCGCTTCAGGAACGCTTCGTAAGCCTTGATGGCTTCGGCATACTGCTTCTTACCGGCTTCCAGGTCACCTTCCTTAGTGAGCTTGGCAGCGCGCGCATGGTGGAACTGCGGGATGTCAAGCATAGCGGAACGGATTGCACGTTCAGCGTTCTTCACAGATTCAGGATACTTCTGGTTCTTCTTGTACCAAGAAGAGTTGCGGTCGTAACGCTTCACAACAACATAACGATGCTGCTGGGCTTCGTCGAACTTCTGCTGCACGATGAAGATTTCAACCATGGCGATATCGGCGAGCGGAGCGTCGATGTAATCCGGGTTGATCTGCATCAAGCGTTTGAAGGACTGCACGGCTTCTTCGTTACGGTCATGGTCCTTGTTCTTCATACCGATACGATAGTACACGGAATCCTTGAACGGGACCTTCTTGTCCTTCAAGAAAGCTTCAGCTTCCTGGACACCACCACCTTCCAAGTCAGAGAAGGAGGCAGCCATGAAGTCCATAGCTTCTGCGCGCAAGTCGTTCGGATATTTACCCTTGTCGGCACCGATGATGTAATCGTAGTACTTGATAGCAGCCGTTTCGTATTCGGCAATGTTATAGTAGGATTCAGCCAAGTGGTACATGGCGAGGGCAGCTTCCTTACCCGTGAGGTTCTCGAAGCCAGTCACCTTCTTATAGGCGTTGATAGCGTCGCGGAACTTGCGGTTCATGAAGTGGTATTCAGCCATACGGAGCCAGGCCTTCGGCACGAGACCGTTATCCGGGAAGCCCTTGACGAGACGTTCACGGAGGCGGTAAGCCTTGTCGTCTTCGCCGCTAGCTTCGAGCACTGCAGCCGCCTGGTACATCACGACCGGCGTCTTGTCTTCCTTCGGGTACTTGTCGATGTATTCGAGGAAGTAGCCGAGAGACTTGGAGTGCTCCGCCTTCGGGAGCTGGTCGATGTTCGCGCACTTGGCCGGCTTGTTATCACGGTCGGCGCACCAGGCCACATCTTCTTCGTACTGGCCCTGAGCATCGAGGAAGAGCTTTTCTTCCAACTGGAACTGGTAGTGACCCAACTGCTGGAGAGCAGAAGCGCAACGCTTATTCTGCTTACCCTTACAGTTGTTTACCTGCTTTTCCCACTGGGCAATAGCCTGACGCATGCCCTTCTCGTCAAGACCACCGGAACGGCAAGCCTGGTCGGCCTGGTTCTTGAGGACCTTATAAGAGCTTGCGCACTTCTTGAATTCAGAGCTGCCCTTCTTGTAGGATTTGCACTTTGCCGCCAACTTCTTGGCTTCGGCGACTTTGTCTTTACAGGGGTCGGATGCAGCAAATGCATTTCCGACTAGAGCACAAATCAATGCGCTCACAAGCAAGAGTTTTTTCATTGTTATCTATCCACCTATTATTTCTTTAAAAAGGGGAAAACCCCGAAGACTAGAAGTCGTCTCCGAGGTCATCGCCGAGTTCATCAGAAGAACCGCCAGCGTTGTCGTCGCCGCCAGCAGGTGCAGGAGCTTCGCTGCTGCTACCAGCATCCGACGAACCACCCATATCGTCACCGCCCACGTCAAGATCGTCTTCCAACGATTCGAGTTCCTGAGCAGCTTCAGAGGAAGCGCCGCCCTGGCTCATCTTGGTCTTCACAGTAGCCAAGGTGAAGCCCGCGTCGTCCAAGATACGCTTACGGTTGGATTCGAAGCGGT
>JAFYYO010000404.1 GCA_017557475.1 Bacteroidaceae bacterium | reverse complement strand
GGCCGTTATGCCATCAAGTTCGTCAACCGACTTGTGGCTCGAATGTTGGAAAAGCGAAATGTGGAGCCGACGGTTCAGTCGTTCCTGAAGAGTTTCGTCAACATTACCCTCATCACTCTGCTCATCATAACTGTGGTGGGCACTCTTGGCGTGAACACGACGAGCCTTGCTGCCCTTCTGGCTTCGGCTGGTTTGGCAGTCGGTATGGCCTTTAGCGGCAACCTGCAGAACTTGGCTGGAGGTATCATTCTCCTGTTCCTGAAGCCCTTCAAAATCGGCGATTTCATCGAGGTTCAAGGCGTGAGCGGCATCGTGAAGGCCATCCAAATCTTCCATACAATCTTGACCACAACCGACAACAAGGAGCTTTACATTCCAAATGGAGCGCTTTCGAGCGGCAACATTACGAACTATACGAAGAATGATTTGCGGCGAGTGGATTTCACGATAAGTGTTGAGTATGGCACTGAGGTTGAGAAGGTTAAGGAGGTTACGCTGGCCCTCATTCAAGAAGATGAGCGCATCATGCAAGACCCAGCACCTTTCATCGCCGTGAAAGAACTGGCCGACAGTAGCGTGGACTTCGTTCTTCGAGTATGGACGAAAGCCTCCGACTACTGGGATGTCTTCTTCGACACAAACGAACGCATCTATTCGGAGTTCAACAAGCAAGGCATCAAGTTCCCGTTCCCGCAGTTGCAAATACACCAGACCCACCCCCTAACCCCTCCCCTATAGGGAGGGGAGTAGTTTGCGACAGCGCCCCCTCTCCACCATCCCCACTTGGAGAGAGGACAAATGGTAAATAGTACATGATTAAATGGTTAAATGCTTTTATGGACGGTTACATTCAAAAGCAGTTTCAAAGGCCGACGAAGCGGTTTGTGCAAACGCTCACGCTCAACTCCGACGAAGAGGCCAGACGCAAATACATCAAGTGGCACTCGCAGGAATACAATTGGAAGGAGGTTCGCGAGGGCATTCGAGAGGTCGGCATTCTCGAGATGGAAATCTACATCTTGGGCAATATGCTGGTCATGATTGTGGATGCTCCAGCTGATTTCGACTGGGACAAAGCGATGGCTCGACTCGCTACTCTGCCCCGACAAGCTGAATGGGAAGCCTTTGTCAGCCAATTCCAAGGCTGCAGCAAAGAAGCTACGAGCGACGAGAAATGGCAGATGATGGAAAGAATGTTTTATTTATATGATTAAAATCAGAAGTTAAAAGTGAAGTTAAACAGGAAGTTAAGCCAGCAAGCTGGCTGGAAGTTAAGCACGATGTGCTGGACAATACAAAATTGGCTGCCCAAACTATCGTCCACGAGCAACGCGAGTTAACTCCCATGAGCGAAGCAAATTAACTCCAATTTTAACTCCCGCTATAACTTCCACAAAAAACATAATTTAACATGAAGACTCTCGAAAAAAGATACCTCTTGCCGTTTGCGCTTGTCTCCTTACTCTTTCTGCTTTGGGGATTGGCAAACAATATGACCGACACTCTGCTGGCGGCTTTCAAGAAAGTGATGAAGATGAGCGATACTGAGACTTCGTTCATCCAGTTTGCCTTCTATGGTTCTTATTTCTGTTTCGCACTTCCGGCAGCACTTTTCATTCGGAAAGTGTCCTACAAAGCCGGCATCATCTTGGGACTTTTGCTCTATGCTGGAGGTGCGATGCTCTTCTATCCCGCAGCTCTGACCGAGAGTTATCCGTTCTATCTGGTCGCTATCTACATCCTTGCAGGTGGCTGCTCTGTGCTCGAAACAACGGCCAATCCCTACATCCTCTCAATGGGAGCGCCTGAAACTGCAACTCGAAGGCTCAATATCGCGCAGTCGTTCAACCCAATCGGAAGCATTACAGGCATCCTCCTCAGCAAGCAATTCATCCTGAAAGACATTTCACTCAACAGTATTTCAGAGACATACATGGGTCTCGGCTTTGTGCTCATCGCCATTATGATTGTGATGGCGTTCTCGAAGATGCCTGGAGGAAAGGACGCTGCTCAAGGTAGTGTGGGAGCCTCTTTTGCCCGACTGCTG
>JAFYYO010000403.1 GCA_017557475.1 Bacteroidaceae bacterium | reverse complement strand
TTCGGCAACCTGACCTTCAATGGTTATCGCAGCATCAGCAACGACAGAAAAGGCAACCTTAATAGCAGAATCGAAGCACAAAATGTTACGATGTACGGAACAACGGATGCTATCGTCATTACCGTCAAGTATAATGTCAAGGCTGGTCGCGATGCTCAAACCAATGTGCCTGTCGAGACGACATACACCATCTACCATGACGGAAGCATCGGCGTCGAGAGTAACTTCGGCAATGAGAATAATAAGGACTTCAGCAGGCTTGGTCTCATCATGGCACTCGAACCGCGTCTCGGCAATGTGCAATGGCTCGGCAGAGGTCCTCACGAGAACTATCCCGACCGCAAGACCTCAGCATTCATGGGTGTTTGGGATGGAACGGTAAACGGCATGACTGAGGAATACATCAAACCTCAAAGCATGGGCGAGCGCTGTGATGTAGAGTGGGTGACCTTCACAGACGATAAAGGCGAAGGCATACGCATTCGTACAGAAGACGAACTTGCTTTTAGTGCCCTTCATTACATGGACGAAGAACTCTGGCAAACGAAGTACAAGCACGAACTGAAGAAGATATATCGTCCCGAGATTATCCTGCACCTCGATGCTGCCATGCGAGGTCTCGGCAATGCAAGTTGCGGTCCTGGTCCGTTGCCTAAGTACGAGCTTCAAGAGAAGAGCTATAGTTATGGCTTCGTTATCGAGCCAATAAAGTAACCTACATTATAATATAATAATGAACAAGGAAGAACTCTCCCTCGAAGAACAAGTGGAGCGCATCCGCAAAAAGCGGGCTAAGCAATCCGACAACACCAATGTCAGAATGGCGCTCAACACGCTGTTCCTCGTCATGGCTGCAGTCGGGCTTGCCATGTACTTCTTTGGCGGAGAGAATCATGTGCCGGCTCTCATCGTCATTGCAGTCGGTATGGTGTTCAAGGTGATTGAATTCGTATTGCGTTTAATATAAGTAATGTATAGAAGGCTCTACATATCGTTGCTCTTTCTCTGCTCTTTGCTATCGGCAAGTGCACAGGTTAATCGCGTCAACAAGGACGGAAGCAACGCCGCTCTATACGATGACGGCGAGACATACGTTGTGGGAGACGGATACGGTTCCTATACAGATGGCGCCGGCAACCGCACTACTTGGGGACGAGACACCACAAGGTTCAAGAACAAGAAGAACATTCCTATCGGTCAGTTCCAATGGGTTTTGGAGCCTCGACTCGGCACAGTCGTCGATGCAGAAAACAACGATACCGTTGTTCATGACTTCCAGAAATGGAATGCTACCGATGGTTATACAGGCGAATACAACTATCTTGCTAACATCGCCTCGCCTCGTTTGAGCCGTCTTTACTTTAATAGAGACAACACTTCCGACGAGTTCCTATTCCTGCAACCGTTTAGTTTCTTCCGAGGCTCGCTGCAAGACTTTCGCTACACAAACACGAAAAGTCCTATCACGAACCTTGCCTACCATTCCTGCGGCAACAGGCAGACAGGCGAGGACCGCGTTCGAGGTTACTTCGCCACTAACATCAACAAGTTGGCAGGCTTGGGCTTCAAGATTGATTACAGTTATGGCGTTGGCTACTACTATGCTCAGCCCAGCAGTATGTTCGGCACAACCTTCTATGGTTATTATCGAGGTGAACGCTACAACATGCATGCCTATATAGGCATCAACCACATGAAGATAGGCGAGAACGGTGGCATTGAGGACGACCGCTACATAGAAGATCCTTTGAGTCTCGGGCAGTCATACAGTGCGGGCAACATTCCTACAATGCTCGACCAGACTTGGAACCGCAACCACGAGCAACACTATTACCTGACACATCGTTACAACCTCGGCTTCACACGCATAATTGAGGTCCCTGATTCGCTGAAGCCTACTCCACCTTCTGTTGCAGAGCTTCTCTCCGACCTGTCCGACAGCATACAGACAGTGCTCCGCGAAGATACCTTGGCACGAAGGATTGCTATCGATTCACTCTTGCAAGCTTGGAAAGACAAACAAGAGATACCCAAAGAGTTTGTTCCCGTTACAAGCCTTATCCATACCCTTGATGTCAGCAACCTCAAGCACGAGTACATGGCGCACAACACAACTGAGGACTACTACACCGACCTCTTCTATGGTAATGGAGATGCGATGAGGGATGTAACGAAAGCCCTTTCCGTGCGCAATACTTTCGGAATTGCTCTCCGCGAAGGTTTCAACAAGTGGGCAGCAATGGGCATTACCTTGTTTGGCACGCACAAGTTGCGCACTTACCAACTGATGAACGGACAGGGAGGTATGACGCGTTACACGGAAAGCGACATTTCTGTGGGTGGCGAACTGGCTCGCACACAAGGCTCCCGCTTCCACTTCAACACGTCTGCTGAAGTTTGGCTCGTTGGCGAGCATCTCGGCGACTTGAACATCGACGGCAAAACCGACCTGAACCTACAGCTTGGGCGAGACACTCTTCTAACTGATGTTCGTGTCGGCTTCATGCATCGTAAGCCAACATTCTTCTTTCGGCACTATCACTCGCAAACTGCATGGTGGGACAACAACGACCTAGACAGGGAGGTACGTCTGAAGGTTGACGGTACCCTGCGCCTCAAAAAGTTTGGCACGAAACTGCAGGTTGGCTTTGAGAATGTCTCAAACTATACCTACTTCGGCATGCAGAACTCCTTACTCGAAGGAAAGGCTGCAGAAAGCCTACTGCCGACCGACTACAGCCATGCAGTTGGCGTCAAGCAAGCAGGCAGTGTGCAAGTCTTTGGAGCCACACTTGCGCAAGACCTGAACTGGAAGGCCATTCATTGGGACAACCAACTGAGCTTCCAGACAAGCAGCAATCAAGATGCCTTGCCGTTGCCCAAGCTCAACATCTACACCAACCTCTATCTGCTCTTCCGCATCGGCATTGCAAAAGTCTTACGAGTACAGATAGGTGCCGACATGCGTTACTTTACCTCTTACTACGCTCCTGACTACAGTCCTGCCATTCAGCAGTTTGCTGTACAAGACACAAACTACGAGCGGATGAAGATAGGCAACTATCCCATCATAGGCGCTTATGCCAACCTCCACCTGAAGCATTGCCGCATCTACGTCTCGGCGAAGCACGTCAACGCTGGCTCCGGCCATTCGTTCCTCGTGCCGCACTATCCCATTAACCCTATGACCATTCATTTCGGTCTTAGCTGGAACTTCTTCAATTAAATGCCTCAACCTATATATAAAGAGATACGCTGGGGCTTCATCGGATGCGGTGAAGTCACAGAAAAGAAGAGCGGACCTGCGTTCAATCTTGTGCCTGGTTCGCGCATACAGGCCGTAATGAGCCGCAGCAAGGAGAAAGCCAGTTCATATGCCGAGCGACACAACATTCCCCGTTGGTACACCGATGCTCAGCAACTCATCAGCGACCCTGATGTCAACGCCATCTATATCGCTACTCCACCCTCTTCGCATGCCACTTATGCCATTATGGCGATGAAGGCAGGCAAGCCAGTTTATGTAGAGAAGCCTCTTGCCAGTAGTTACCTTGACTGCCAGCGCATTAATCGAGTCAGCGAACAAACGCATGTTCCCTGTTTCGTAGCATATTACAGACGCTGCCTGCCTTACTTCCAAAAGGTAAAGGAACTTGTGGAGAACGGAGCTATCGGCAAGGTCACGTCCGTGCAGATACGCTTTGCCTGTCCTCCGAGAGACCTCGACTACAACAGTACTGCCCTTCCTTGGCGCGTGCAACGCGACATCGCTGGTGGCGGTTACTTCTACGACCTCGCTCCTCACCAGATAGACTTGCTTCAAGAGATATTCGGTCCTATTGTTAAAGCCAAAGGTTTCAGCAGTAATCGAGGCGGGCTTTATGAGACAGAGGACACCGTCAGCGCTGCTTTCCAGTTCTCCGACGGCCTGCCTGGTAGCGGCTCCTGGTGTTTTGTCAGCCACGAGAGTGCACGCACAGACCGCATCGAACTTGTGGGTGACAAAGGCCAACTTCACTTCTCTGTCTTTACTTACGAGCCCATCGTCTTGCGTACTGAACAGGGACGGCAAGAATTCCTTGTCGAGAACCCTGAGCACGTCCAGTTGCCTCTCATTCAAAGCGTCGTCGAACATCTGCAGCAGGGCAACATCTGCACAGCCGACAGCATCAGCGCAACCAGTGTCAACTGGGTGATGGACCGCATCTTGGGTAAGATATAACGTGTCATGGTGAAAAACGTTACGTGTAATGATAGCAAACATAACACGTAATGATGGCAAACATAACGTGTAATGATGGCAAACATAACACGCTATGTTTTTTCACGCCAAAGGGTATTTGATTCTCCCTTTCACGGGTCTTATATATGAAAAGCGACTTAAACAGCTATGAATTATAGCAAACAACAGTTCGAGCGCCTGTTCAAGGACAACTATCCACACATGTATCGCATGGCTTTCTCCATCGTGGAGAGTGCCGAGGATGCAAAAGATGCGGTACATCAGGTATTTGTCCGAATATGGGCCAGCAAGCCTGAAGTGAGCGAAGGAAGCATCAGGGGCTACTTGCTGGCTGCCACGAGGAACCAATGCCTCCATATCCTGCGCGACAAGCAACTGCAAAGACAATTGAAAGAGGAACTTCAAAGGGAGACCTTTGAGCAGAAAGATGAAGAAAGGGAAGAGCTTCTGAGACAACTGCAGCAAGTCATCAACGACAATCTGACTGAACAGGACCGCCGAGTGCTCAAGCTTCACTATGAGGACGAGATGACCTACGCAGAAACTGCCTCTGTGCTCGGCATCAGTTCGTCGGCAGTCAACAAGCACATCACACGCTCTTTAGCAAGAATCAGAGAAACACTAAAAATCGCTAAGTAACATGAAGACAGAAGATATTGACAAGAGAATAGGAATGCCCGATGTGGACAAGGAATGGGCACGCTTCGAGCAGGAAGTCATCGCAGGAGAGGGAAAGACGAAGAGGCACATTGCTGCCGCTTGGGCTTTGGGCATCGGCATCGCAGCATCTGTGGCTTTACTCCTTATATTTAATATAGGAAAGGAACAGACGGAGCAAACGCCTCTTATAGCACAGACAGAGGAAATCAAGCCTCAGCCAACGCCTCAGCCTGTAAAAGAAAAGGGGCAGGGAGCAAGGAGCAAGGGACAAGAGGCAAAGGCTTCAATGCCTGTCATTGCTCAGAACAAAAGGCTGGCTCTGGCGAATGCCAATGCCCCTGCTACGTCGTCGCTTGATATTTCTGCCCATGAATATACAGGTGCTGTTCAGAAGATGGAAGACCTGGCAGACCTCGCCTTCGAGTCTGTTGACCAGGCTCTTCAGGACATTGCTTCGGCAGACTTGGGTTCAGGCACGACTATGCGACTTTGTGGGACAGGAGATTACAGGCCAAGTGACAAAGACAGAATGGACTCAACCCTAATCCTTGTCAACGGCGAGCCCCTTCCTGAGCATTTGCAGCGAGAGGTGCTTGGAAATGATCCTGATGACCTCGACACCTATGTGCCTCGATATTTTTACCAGCAACATCAGTTGCTTGACGAAGTATATGTTCACAAAGACTCTGAGTTTACAGAGAAGTTTGGCGGACGTGCCAAGTATGGCGTGATAGAGATAAAGACTGTGCCTGACACCTATTGCGATGCCTATGTCCGCAAGCATCCAAAGCTAATGAAGAAGTACACCAGAGTTGAGGGCTACGTCGTGGATAATGATGGCAAACCTTTGACTGAAGCTTGGGTACATATCAAGAAAAAGTCTCTAACAGGTGCTGCAACCGACTCCACAGGGCATTATGTCATCTGGCTTCCCACCAGAGATGTCGAGCTTTGTGCTGACCAAACAGGCTACAGATCCGTTGAGTTCCTGCCGGCTGACTCGACGCGAACCATCCACCTTCAGGAAGCAAAAAGTATCCGGCTGCAAGGAAGCTTACAG
>JAFYYO010000402.1 GCA_017557475.1 Bacteroidaceae bacterium | reverse complement strand
TCGTGCAAAGCCATGCTTTGTCCTTTTCACCACGCTGGACAATAGTAGGCAACGATACGTCAGGCTCGATCAGCAAAGGAATCGCTACCGAAGCACACGGCCATCCGATGTTGGTCCAACCAATTGTGTGGTTGGCTGGTTCACCTTTTGCTACGCCTTGTACAAGCAGACACGAACTGCTGATATAGCGAGGAATAAAGTCTATGAATGAAATCATGCGAACATCATTCTCGTCCGCAGGCAGGTCTTCACATAGATTCTCCTTAGTAAGACCGTGTGTCAAGTACCGCGGCACATGTGTGAGCAGATACTGACACTCTATATGTCCTTCTCGGTTGGCCTCTGCCATGAAGTCACTAATAGCCATAAATCGCTCCACGCCACTATCTATGTCGCGGCAACCTGACAAGCCGTGATTTGTTCGCACAAGGTAACCATCGGGTGCTTCCGTTGGATCGTTTGCATCGAACTTAATATAACTGCTATCGCCTGTCTCGTAGTAAGCACATCCGCCTTCTGCATCAAGGACACCAAAGTTAGAGTTCACGTCCATAGGCTTTGGCAATGTGTCAAGCAGATGCTCAAAGTCGGCCAAAGTACGACATACTTCCAAAGCACGACGCATCACTATGCCATCGTGGTCAGTATCATTTCCCTTGCATCCGTTCAGGTTGTAGGCTGCAGTATTAATTATGGCAAAGCCCACTTCATTATGCCCACCCCAGATACTGATTGGTTTCTTATCCCAAGAAGCGGCAATTCCCATGTATCGATAAAGCTCGCCTTGCTCGACGACAACAACATTGTTCTGGTCACCTGTATCACGGTTCTTGAAAATCATCGGCCTGCCGTCTTTAGTAACTCTGCCCGATACGATAAAGGAAGTACAAGCCGTACTCATCGAAGGCACTAACAGTCCCGCAACGAGAAGGGTTAGCAATAGAATATTGACCGAAAGCGTTTTCCGCAGTATAACATTCTTCTTCATGTCTTTACTTCTTTGAGTACTTCTTGATAAGGTTGTAGGCAGTATAGAGCCCGTACTCTCCTGCTTGAGAAAGGTCACTAAGTCCTTGCTCCGTTTGCCCTCCAAGTATATATGCGACGCCTCTTCCGTAGTAAGCACTCGGGAAATGTGAGTCAAGCTCAAGAGCACGGGTGAAAGACTTCTGAGCAGCCACGTAATCGGCCAATTGAACTTGCAGACAACCAACATTGTAATGCAGGAAGGGAACATCGGGCATAAGGTCGGAGGCTTTGTCGTAATCCTGAACCGCCATCAAGTAACCAAGTCGGAGGTCGGAAGCACTCGCCGTAGTTCGCGAGACTTCAAGCTGAGCAAAGCGGCATTGGGCACGGAGAATCAAGGCCAAAGCATCGGCTCCGTTCTCCTGAATAAGTGCATTCATGTCGGCAACGGCATTCTCGAAGTCACGAATATGATAGTAATCGAGAGCTCTTCGCATCAACAAGTTGCGGTCGTTAGGCTTCTGCTCAAGTTGCTCTGAAAGTGCGTTGATAGAAGACTGGTGAGCTTCCGTTTGCTTCTCGGTCATCGGAGCTTCGTTATCAGTCAGATATAACTGCTGAGAAAGGACTTTACGGGCATTGAGTTCCTCAACTTGCGGACAATAAGCAACATATGTGTTTGTCTCAGAATCACGTTTATAATAAGTGAGCGAATAGAT
>JAFYYO010000401.1 GCA_017557475.1 Bacteroidaceae bacterium | reverse complement strand
CCTCCCCTAACTCCTCCGAGGGGGAGAAAACGGCTGTTTCTTTCCTGACTCGACAAACTCAAGACAGCATTCGCCAGAAGCATCTCGATTTCAAGCAGGAGATTGATGTGCGAGGCATGCGAGTGGACGAAGCCTTGCAAGCCGTCACCTACTTCATCGATGATGCCTTGCTAGTCAATGTTGCTCGCGTTCGAATCCTTCACGGCACAGGCACAGGAGCCCTTCGGCAAGTCATTCGTCAGTACCTCGCCACCGTTTCTGGAGTCGTCTCTTTCCACGACGAGCACGTTCAGTTCGGCGGTGCAGGCATCACAGTAGTGGAGTTTAGGGAATAGACAACAGACAACGGACAACAGACAACAGACTATGGACAACAGTCTCTTTAATCGAACTGAGTTATTGCTGGGAGCAGAGGCGATGGAACGCATTCAGAGCAAGTGCGTCATCATTTTCGGCGTGGGAGGCGTTGGGAGTTGGTGTGCGGAGTGTCTCGTGCGCGAAGGCATCGAGCACTTGACCCTCGTCGATAGCGATGTAGTCTGCCCTACCAATGTCAATCGCCAATTGATGGCCACCACCAAAACCATCGGAAAACCTAAAGTGGAGGCTCTCAAGAACCGTTTGCTCGAGATAAATCCAGAAGCCGACATCCTTGCCCTTCAGAAGAACTTCAGCAAGGAGACAGCCGAGGATTTCCACCTTGAAGCCTACGACTACGTCATCGACGCCATCGACTCGCTTCGTGATAAAATAGAATTGGTTTTGAACGCGACTTCCCCCTCCCCTCGGGGAGGTCGGGAGGGGGCCGTTCTATTCTCTTCCATGGGTGCAGCCCTTCGCATCGACCCCACGAAAATTCGAGTCTCGGAGTTCTGGAAGGTGAAGGGCGACCCGTTAGCTGCGGCGATGCGTTCTGCGATGAGAAAAAAGAAACTCTTCCCTGCTCGCAAGTTCCTTTGCGTTCATAGCGAGGAGCAGCCCCTACCCAACCTCGGCACAGCCCTGCAGGACGGCAGCCAGACGTTCAACAAGACGCAGACAAACGGCTCCCTTGCTCACATCACAGCCATCTTCGGCATGACCCTCGCAGGCCTCGTCATCCAGGACATCAAAGCCCAAACAGAATAAACTTAGCGTAAATCAATTAGATATGGTGAACAAAGAACTACGCGAGCGCATTATAGCGCTAACACATCAGGAGGTGGTTCCTGCCATCGGCTGTACGGAACCGATGTGTGTGGCATTGTGTACGGCTCGAGCCACGGAGAAATTAGGTTGCCGTCCCGAGCGAATCGAGGCTCTGCTGAGTGCCAACATCCTGAAGAATGCCATGGGCGTAGGTATACCGGGAACGGGTATGATAGGACTGCCTATCGCCATTGCGCTTGGAGCGCTTATCGGCAAAAGCGAATATCAATTGGAGGTTCTCAAGGACCTGACACCCGAAGCTCTGGCTGCAGGCAAAGCGTATGTGGCAGAGAATCGCATCAGCATCAAGCAAAAGGAAGGCATCAGCGAGAATCTGTATGCCGAGGTCATCTGTACGGCTGGCGACAAGCAGGCTAAGGCCATCATTGCCGGAAGCCACACACGGTTTATCGCCGACACAGACGAGGTTTCAAGTTCAGAGGTTCATGATTTGATAGACGATTGTCCGCTGAATCTGAGGCTTGTTTACGACTTCGCCACTACGGCTCCTCTCGACGAGATAAGCTTCATCAAGGAAGCCTGCACCTATAACATGAATGCTGCGCGAGAGTCGCTGAAGGGCAACTACGGCCACAATCTGGGCAAGACCATCGACCGTCCCCTGTCGAAAGGCATCTTCGGCAACAGCATCTATTCGCACATCATCTCCAGCACGGCATTAGCTTGCGATGCCAGAATGGGCGGAGCTATGATTCCCGTCATGTCGAACAGCGGAAGCGGCAATCAAGGCATCTGCGCCACCAATCCCGTTTGTGTCTATGCCAAGGAGAACGAGAACACGGAGGAGGAACTCATCCGCGCCCTTATGCTCAGTCACCTGACAGCCATCTACATCAAGCAGTCCTTGGGTGCGTTGTCGGCACTCTGCGGCTGTGTCGTGGCCAGCATCGGCAGCAGTTGCGGCATCACCTATCTAATGGGAGGCGACTACGAGCGCATTTGTTTCTCGGTGAAGAACATGATTGCAAATCTGACAGGTATGATATGCGACGGAGCCAAGCCAGCCTGCTCGCTGAAGATTACCTCAGGCGTTTCCACAGCCCTGCTCTCGGCCTTGCTGGCGATGGAGGGCAAGTGCGTCAGTTCCTCTGAAGGAATCGTCGATGCCGACGTGGACAAGAGCATCCACAACCTGACCAGCATCGGAGCTGATGCCATGAGGAAGACCGACGACATGGTGCTCAACATCATGACCTCGAAAACATCGTGCATGTAAGAGAGAAGCCAGAAAAGAGAGTCCCCACTCTCGACGGAAAGGGGGCTCTCTCAAAATGGCTTGCTTTTTTACTTTTTGCTTAGAGCGGCCCGAAGCCGAGGCATGAAGTCGTTGTAGACCCCCTCTAACTCCCCCGTTAGGGGGAGAACTTAGAGAAGTTTCATGCAGCTGGTTACTCCCAGGCTAGTCAGAGGGAGCCCCCTCCCCGTCCTCCCCCTCAAGGGGAGAGGAGTTAAAACGGGCCGTAGCCGATACAGCTTGTAGTTGTGATGGCGGTCAGAGCAGCCGTGATTGCGGCTACCAGTACTTTCAGTAGTACTTCCCAAATGTATTTGCTTTTCATAGTCGTTTTCGTTTTAAGGGTTCACTCTTTCTCCCCTTTAAGCCTCCCCTTGAGGGGGAGGTTTGGAGGGGGCTTCTGTTACTCAAGTCCGTGAATAGTATCCGTGTTCTTGATGACCTTGACGGCGTCGGTTTGCTGAGAGCGCTTCGGGACGAGGTTGAAGGTCGCGTCTGCGAGAAGGTCCTCGAACTCCTTTCCAGGAGTCCAACGAACGTTCACAGCCTTGATGTTGGCGGCAGAGAAGTCCTCCGTGGTGACGGCTCCTTCGCTAGCCAGTTCGACGTGGAAGTCGCCCAGGTCGCCCAGGCGGACCTTGTTGCCAGCAAGCAGCTGCTCGCGGATACATGCGACTGCATCGGTCAGGACGCCCTTGACGGTACCCTTGGAGAAGGGAGAGTTGTGGTCGGCGATGTGCTGACAGAAGTCGTCGAAAGTGAGACACTCGTGGATCTGAGCTGTAGCATAGGCCTTGGTCTCGGTAATGTTGGCCTTCAGCGTTCCGGGCTTGGTGCCCATGATTGCAATACTGTAATTAATCATTTTGTAAAAGATTTTTAAGGTTTAAGACTCTTGTTAATTATCCCTAGTGTTGTTTGCAAACTACACGTGTGTTGTTTTCGAAAAACTGCAGTGTATTTGGCCAGATACTCTGTAGTTATTTCTCTAACTTTCACGCTACAAAGGTACGAAAAATAATTGAATTATGCAAATGTTTTGTCAAATATTTTTCAATTAAAATACAAAGAAAAATCGCCCCAAGCCCCAACGGGGCTTGACAACGGTAGCCTGCCATTTTAATGGCTTGGAATCAGGGGAGAGGCAAACAGGCGTGCCTTTTGGTACGCAACTCTCCATGAAACCCTTGTCGCATACCTACGGCATGCATCCACCTACACGGAATCCACCTACCAGCAATTAAAATAACTGGCTACCTCTGTCAAATGCCTAAAGGCATTAACCTTCTAACTTAGAAACTCACCAACTAACAATAAAAAATAAAAAACTTGGGGTTTATTTGGCTTTTTGCTCTGCAAGACGCACAATAGAGCAAAAGGAAACAGATAAGTAACTTTAGCGGTCATCGGGAACGGTGGCCGCTTTTGTTGTTTTTTCTAGAATAATGAAAAAAACTCTAATCCCTAATCCTTAATCTCTAATTTTTTTCGTAACTTTGAGATAAATCTCGAAATTCCTCCTGCTCAACAATAAAAATAAGTAAATTTATTTTGTATTGTCTTCGCTTATTCGTAATTTTGCAGGCAATTTCGGGAAAACAAGAACTTTCATTATAAACAGTATGAAGAAATTTTTACTTTTAATGACGGCGGTTGTGGCTGGGGCTATGACTGCTGGGGCTGAGAATGAGATTATTGAGTTGTCGTACATCAAATCGACTGGCCAACAGGCGATTAACACGGGCTACATCCACAAGTCACACACGATGGTGATGATGGGATGTGTAATTGAACAGAACCAACAGAGGAGTTATGAGGCTCTGTTTGGTGCGCGTCTGAGCAACTTCCACAATAACGCTTTCTGCTTCTTCTCGCGTTTCGCAGGTAAGGATGTTCCTTGCTTCAACCGCTCTGGCGCCGAGACTCAAGGCTCAGGACTCCCCTATAACCGGTATATCGAAATTGCAGCAATGGGACAGATGGCTGCGTGGGGAACCGACGAAGATGGTCTAATAGGTTCTGTGACGACATCGGGCACAGCGGACGACGGCGTGACGCCTATGCTAATCTTCAACCTGAACACGGCCAACACGCCTGGCGGAGTGCAAATCGATACTTCTCCTTGTTGCATGTCGTTGTACGAATTCAAAATTTACGAAGGCGACTATAATTTGGTACATTCATTCCTGCCCGCAAAGAAAGACGGCGTAGTTGGCCTCTATGACAAGCTGACGGGCACGTTCTACAGCTCTATCACGAACACGCCTTTCGTGGCTGGAGAAGAGAAACAGACGCTCTATCCCGTAACGATTCAGAGCAACGAAGGCGGCACGGTAGAGCTTGATGTCTATGCCAATTATGCGGATAGTTGGGTGACCCTCACAATAACACCCGATGCAGGTTATCAGCTCAAGTCGGCCGAGGCGAAGGATGCTCAGGGCAACGATGTTACCACCTTCTTCCAGTTCCAGGAGAATATGTGGCATCTGCAAATGCCGGCTAGCTGCGTGACAGTCAAGGTGGTATTTGAGAAGTTGCTTACGGGCGATGCTAACCTCGATGGAACAGTGGATATAGCCGACGTGGTAAGTGTGCTGAACGCTATGGCTGGAGAAAGTATTGCTGGAAATGCTGACGCGAATCTCGACGGCACAATTGATATCGCCGACGTTGTAACCATCCTGAACATTATGGCTGGAGGCGGCTCCAGTAGTGCTGGCGACGACGGAGGTGGTGACGACATCATTGGTGGAGACGACGACGATGACGACGAAAACAAAATCTACGATGTGGCAGAAGTGCTCCCAGAATTCCCTGGCGGCAATGCGGCTTTGATGCAATGGCTCAGGAACAACATGCATTATCCGCAAGCAGCTTTGGAGGCAGGCATTCAGGGACGTGTGTATGTTAGATTTATAATAGAGAAGGACGGCTCGATTACGAATGCTGAGGTTCTGAGAACCATAGACCCATTACTTAATGCCGAGGCTCTTCGTCTGGTAAATGCGATGCCGAATTGGTCACCTGCAAAGGTGGACGGAAAACCTGTACGATTCAGGTACACGATTCCCATTTCATTCCAAATACAATAACAAAAGGAAAGCCTCCACAATCGTGGGGGCTTTCTTTCTAAGAGTCCTTAAGGTCCTTAAGGTCTTTAAAGTCCTTAAAGTCCTTACTTCACAAGGATTTTTTTGCCATTCACGATGTTGATGCCTCTTTGCTTCTTGGCGAGGCGTTGACCTGCAACGTTGTAGATGGTCTCCTCTTCGTTTCCTTCGATGGAAGTGATGCCATCAATCAGTTCGTCCGGCTCGCCTGTGTTCAAGAGAACAAT
>JAFYYO010000400.1 GCA_017557475.1 Bacteroidaceae bacterium | reverse complement strand
ACTGCAAAAATTGCCCATTCCATCGAGAAATTTCTTCGAAGCAGACGGCAAAACTTGCTTCAGATCCTTGCGGTTTTCGTAGATCGCAGTTGCCGAACCCAGCTCGTCAATCAGCAGATGCAGATTGGTGAGGCTGAGCGAAGGCACTTGCGTGAGTGCCATCATGTATAGCGTTTCCTGGTCGGTCATGTTTTCTTTTAATGGAGTTAATTCGCTTCGCTCATGGAAATTAATTTACTTCGTTCATAGAAGTTAACTCGCTTCGCTCGTGGAAGTTATGTGCTTTGCACAGGATGATAGCTGTTTCGTCTGAAGTTGTATCGTCCAGCACGAAGTGCTTAACTTCCAGCCAGCTTGCTGGCTTAACTTCCTTATATTACTTCCTCTTTAACTTCATCATTTAATCTTAGTTTCTCTTCCAGTTCTTTGCAACGGCTCAGCTTGCCGTCGACGAGGCAGACGGTATCGACTTTGCCTCTGGCAACCAGTTTCATGTCGCTGACGCGATAAATGTCTTGGTTGAAGACGTAACGGACGCCTTCCTGTTTGATATTGAGGCAAGAGAGGAATTCATCGCGACTGCGGAGCGGCGACTTGTAGGCTATCGTGATGCGAGCCACGACTGCATCGATGCCGCGGCTGTGCATGTCGGCAAAACTGATGCCCGCCTGGAGCAGGAACTCGTGGCGAGTGTGCTCCATATAGTGCTGATAATTAGCGTTGTTGACGATTCCTTCGAGGTCGCACTCATAGTCGCGCACCTTCATCTTCAGTTCGTAAGCGTATTTCATTTCTGTGCTTGTTTTTTCATTACTCTGGTGTCGTTTGAAAACATAACGTGTTACGTTTGCAATCATAACGTGTTATGTTTGCGATCATATCGTGTTATGTTTGCCAACTTAACTGGGGTCGTTGAGAACTGCCCTTAAGGTACTCGTATCCGAACCTGCATCTGAGGCAGTCAATACGGTCGCAATACTGGCGTTTCAGCTGGATGAGAGCCTGACTGTCGGCAGCCGTCGAGACCTCCAGACCGCAATCTTTCCATTGCCGCAGGATGTAGTTATTCTCGGCTGGAAGCTCCTCCAAGAGTCGGCAAGCTCGCTGACAAATGTCCTCGTCGCTGATGTGGCGGCCATAAGCAAAGAGCAAAGGCACCACAGTATTGATGATGAGTAGCCTCCTACTTGCTGCCGTCATTCCCTTCACTTCCAGACACTTCTGTAGTTCTTCCACGCTTTTTGCCTCCAGCAACTTGCTCATCTGTGCTCGACCGCTGTGATAAAGTTCCGCAATCTGCAGGATTCGCATGAAGGGGAAATTGCGAGGACGAGTCCGAAGAAAACGCCAATCTGCCTTTTCCATCGTTTCTCCGAGGCTGAACTTGTGCTTCAGGAAATCGAACTCTTGCTGGAGAAGCTGAACCTCTCGCTCGCTCTTAACCGCCTGAACCTCAGGAATGAGGCCCGCCATTCCGAGGAAAAGGGCCTCGATTTGGAACAGGTCGTCGCGATGTTTGCCTGCCGCCGAAAGCGGAATTCGCATGGCCCAACGCTCGAAGGCATCGCCGTTGAGACCGAAGCCGAAACTCCTGCTCAGTGTCACAAAAGTGGCGCGTTCCCAGTCGCCTCCAGTTCTTTCCGCTCTCGAGACTACCAACTCCGACCTTTCTTTCAGCCTCTCGACGAGCAAAGCATCCATCCATTGGTGCACTTTTACCGATGGAATCGAGGAAATTATGCGATGACATCGCGGATAATCCTCAGTTTTCTGAAGCTCCTCATAACGCTGTCGGATGCTCTGAGGAATGTCGAGTTGGACCTGAGGAAGCGTCTTTCCTTCCTCCGTCTTGACCTCTCCGTCTATCTCTCCAACGACATGCAGGATGACGCTATTGTAGGCGGGATCGGAGTTGTGACTGTGTCTGTACCAATCCGACGAGCGAAGATGCACCTCGACATTGCCTGCCCAAACCGTTCCGCCCAGCCGAATTTTGGCATTAAAGAAGTCAGGACCCTGATTGTGATTGTGCAAACCTGGGTCGATAACCTCCACTTCCTGCCCGTCTTCTGTGGTGAGCGGTTTCAGGGGCAATATCTTGTGCTTCCATACATAGTGCAGCAGCCTTTCCATCCTTATTTTGGCTCCGTTAACTTATTTTGTGAAACAAAAGTACGCAAAATTGCGCGAAAAGCATTACTTTTGCACGAAAATAATCAGGTAACGTATGAAAATAGCACTTATAGGCTACGGCAAGATGGGCCGTATGATAGAGGAAATCGCACTTTCACGTGGTCATGAAATCGTCAGCATTATCGATATCGACAATCAAGACGAGTTCAAGAGTCCCGCTTTTGCAAGTGCGGATGTCGCCATCGAGTTCACAACGCCTTGGACCGCCTATGATAATTACCTTAAGGCTTGGGCTGCAGGCGTTAAGGTCGTGAGTGGCAGTACCGGTTGGATGAAGGACCATGAGGCTGAAGTCCGCAGAGCTTGTACCGACGAGGGCAAGACACTCTTCTGGGCAAGCAACTTCAGTGTGGGCGTAGCTATCTTTTCGGCGGTCAACAAGTACTTGGCCAAGATCATGAACGGCTTCGAGCAGTACGACGTGAACCTCGTCGAGACGCATCACATCCACAAGCTCGATGCCCCTTCTGGCACGGCTATCACGCTGGCAGAACAGATTGTGGAAAACCTCGACCGCAAGCAGCGTTGGGGACTTCACGAGACAAAGCCGGAAGTTTTGCGTATCGATGACATCCGCCAGAAAGAAGTTCCTGGCATTCATACCATAACTTATGATTCTCCGGAGGACATGATAACCATCACTCACGATGCCCACAACCGTCGGGGCTTCGCGATGGGAGCCGTCCTTGCGGCTGAATACACGAAAGAGCACACAGGTTTGCTCACAATGTCTGACTTATTTAAATTCTAAACCATACTATGACAAAGAAGAAAAGATACAAAGCTACTGCGAAGGATTGGGGAAAGGCGATCATCGCCATCGCACTCTTTATCGCTTTCCTCTACTGGGTTGATGCTTGGTGGGGACTCATCGTCGTGCCTTTCATATTTGATGCTTACGTCACTCGACTCATTCCTTGGACTTGGTGGAAGGATGCTGAGAATCCCGTCGTCCGCACTGTCATGAGTTGGGTTGACGCGATTGTCTTTGCGCTTGTGGCAGTCTATTTCGTCAACATCTACTTCTTCCAGAACTACACAATCCCGTCAAGTTCGCTCGAGAAGAGTCTTTTGGTGGGCGACTACCTGCTTGTAAGCAAGATGAGCTACGGGCCTCGAGTGCCGCAGACGCCTCTTCATATGCCTCTTTGTCAACATACTCTTCCCTTTGGAGGCAAGAGTTACATCGAGTGGCCACAGTGGAAATATAAGCGCGTAAGCCCGAAGCCTGTTCAACTTAACGACATCGTGGTGTTCAACTATCCTGCAGGCGACAGCATCGTTAGCGACCCTCGATACCAGACGCAATACTACGCGCTTTGCTACGGAATAGGCTCTCAACTTTATCAACAGCAGACAGGAACGGTGCCTCAGCCTGAAGATATGACGCCTTTGGAGCAGCGTCAGTACTACAGCACCGTGTATGAATTGGGCAAACAATACATTCGCCTTGCTCCTCAGGACTTTGGCGAAGTAGGGTGGAGGCCGGTTGATCGTCGCGAGAACTATGTGAAGCGATGCATCGGACTGCCGGGTCAGACACTCGAAATCCGCGATTGTGTGGTCTATCTCGATGGCAAGGAGAATCCCGCACCCAAGAATGTGCAGTTCAATTACCACGTCGAAATGAACACCAGCTACTTGCCTGAGGACCTCATCTACGAGCTTGGTCTCAGCATGAAGGACGTTCAAGATATGTATCAGACCGGTGAAATGCCCCTGACCTTCGAGGCAAAGAAGGCTTTGGAGCAGCATCCGGAATATGTCGCAAGCGTGACTCCATTCGAGAATCACGGGACGGAGGACCTCTATCCACAGAACTTCTATACCGGTTGGACTCAAGACAACTACGGTCCTATCTGGATTCCCAAGAAGGGAGAAAGCATCAAGTTGACTTTGGAGAACATTGCCATCTATGAGCGTCCCATTTGTAATTACGAGGGCAACGACTTGAAGATAACTCCTGAAGGCGACATCATCATCAATGGAGAAAAGGCTACGGAGTACACATTCCAGATGGATTACTACTGGATGCAAGGCGACAACCGCCATTGCTCTGCGGACTCTCGCTATTGGGGCTTCGTTCCAGAGGACCACATCGTGGGTAAGCCCATCTTCATCTGGCTGAGTACCGATGCCGACAGACCTTGGTTCAGCGGCCATCATATTCGATGGAATCGCCTATTTTCGCTGGTTGACAACATCAAATAATGCTTCTGCCTTGCTGCTATCTCGCCCCGATTTCTCACTATAGTGCTTACTATCGTGCTGACGAGGTGCGGCTTGAGGTTTGTGACCACTTCACTAAGCAGACGCTTCGAAACCGTTGCTGGATAGACAGTCCCAATGGTGCGCTCGCCCTTACCATTCCTGTCGTTAAGTCGGACGGTAAGACGTTGATGCGCGACATACGAATCAGCGACCACGGAAACTGGCGACATCAGCATTGGATTGCTTTAGAAAGCAGCTACAGACAATCTCCTTTCTTCGAGTATTATGCCGATGAATTCGCGCCTTTTTATGTTAAAAGGTGGGAGTTCCTTGCCGATTTCAACGAAGAACTCATGGCGTTGGTTGCCTCTTTGCTCGACATTTCGAAGCCCTTTACTCGCACTTCCGCGTACGAAGGTGATGCTTTTGCGCAGATGCCGCCTTTCGAGGCTCGTTCCTATTACCAAATGTTTGCCTCTCGCCACGGGTTTTTGCCTGATCTCAGCATTGTCGATTTGCTCTTTAATCAAGGTCCGGAGGGATTACTATGGCTGTGACGATTCATCCCCTCCCTGTTTCTGTTGAGGAAGTCGCTGCTCCTAAGCAGTTCACTTTCCCTTTCTGCTATGAACCTCATCCACTTTGTGTTGCAGCGGCAGACGAGGTTCGTAGTTATATTGAGCAGCATCCAGAGTGGCATGAAGAACTCTCTAAAGGCAAGATGCTTGGGGTGTTGGTGGTCTCGAAGGGTGAAGAGAGATGCTTCCTCGCTGCCTTTTCCGGCACACTCGACGGCAGGACGCAGCACGATTACTTTGTTCCTCCCGTCTTCGACCTCATGGCTCCCGGCTGTTATTTCCAAGAGGAAGAGGCCGCCATCAGTAATCTAAACCAACAGATTGAAATGTTGCAGCGAACTCTAAAGCCAAGTCCGTTGCGCGAGAAGATGGCAGAAGAACTATCTGCTTTCAAGGAGCTTATGCGACAACATAAGGCAGAGCGGGATCGCCAACGTAAAAATGCTTCCCCCTCGGGGGAGGATGGAAAGGGGGCACAGCTTGTTCGTCAAAGTCAGTTCGAGAAGGCCGAGTACCGCCGACTCAAGTTGTCCTGGGAGAAACGAATAGCCGAAGATGAAGTTTTGCTTCGTGAAACCCAACAAAACATCGAGTTGTTGCAACAAGAGCGGCATGAAAGGAGCGTCGCCCTGCAACAATGGCTGTTCCGACAGTTCGTGTTCCTCAATGCCAAAGGCGAAGAGAAGTCGTTGCTCGAACTGTTCCATCCCGTTGTTCCTCCCTCGGGAGCAGGGGAATGTTGTGCGCCCAGACTCCTGCAAGCAGCCTATCGAGAGGGTTTGCGTCCCCTTTGTATGGCGGAGTTTTGGGTGGGTGCGTCGCCTTCCGACGAGTTGCGCCTCGACGGACATTACTACCCTGCGTGCAACAGTAAATGCCGTCCGATTCTTCGCCATATGCTGCAAGGTCTCGATGTTGAGCCGAATCCCTTGCTTGCAGACCGAGAGAAGTTGCTTTCCCAGTTGCACATTATTTATAATGATGGCGAGTTGGCTGTTGTGAGTAAGCCTGCAGGACTGCTTTCCGTGCCTGGTAAAGATGACCAGCCAAACGTGCTTGATGCCCTAAAAAGTGCCATTCCATCGGAAAAAGGACCTCTTATTGTGCATCGACTCGATATGGATACAAGCGGTTTGATGCTCGTTGCTTTGACCGAGGAGAAGTATCATGAGCTGCAAGACCTCTTCCTTCATCACCGCATCAAAAAGGTCTATCATGCCCTCCTCGAACGCGAGATGCCTGTCGGAGAGGAGGGAGAAATCAGTCTTCCTTTGCGTCCCGACTTCGACGACCGCCCTCGTCAGATGGTCGATAAACTGCATGGGAAGCCTGCTCAGACACATTATAAGGTTTTGGAAAACAAGGATGGTCATGCCCTGTTGGAGCTTTCTCCGATTACTGGACGCACCCATCAGTTACGAGTTCACTGCGCTCATCCGCTCGGTTTGAACAATCCGATTGTCGGCGACAGACTTTACGGGAAACCTGCAGATAGGTTGATGCTGCATGCTTATAGTATTACATTAGAAGGACATACATTTGAAGATGAAGAAGATATCACTTGATCCTCACACGCACACCATCATGAGTGGGCACGCTTACAGTAGCCTGCAGGAGATGGTGACTGCGGCTCAGGAGAAGAACCTCGAGATTCTCGGCATTACGGAACATGCTCCGGGCATTCCTGGAACTTGCAACCCTATCTATTTCCGCAACTTACATGTGGTACCCCGACAGCATGGGAACCTCCGTCTCCTGCTTGGCGCTGAGCTGAACATCTTGGATACGAAGGGCACGCTCGACCTTGATGAGTTCCATTATCAACGGCTCGATATCCGAATCGCCGGCATTCATCTGCTCTGCTGGGAAGGAGGAACGATTGAGGAGAACACCGATGGAATGCTGGCTGCCATAAGAAATCCGTGGACGCAAATTATCTCGCATCCTGGCGACGGCACCGCCGACCTCCTGTTCGAGCCGATTGTCTTGGCGGCAAAGGAAACGAAGACGCTTCTCGAGATTAATAACAGCAGCCTCAATCCCAACCGAAAGAAGGAGAAGGCTCGTGCCAACAACCTCGAAATATTGCGGCTTTGTAAGCGCTACGAAGTGCCTGTCGTGCTGGGCAGCGACGCTCATATCAGCTACGATATTGCCAATTACGGCTTCATTTGGCCGCTTCTGCAGGAGACAAACTTCCCTGACGAACTCATCATGAACTATGACGCAGGCCGCTTCCTAACGTATATTGGAGCGATTTGACTCAGTACTCGAACGGTCCTTTCTGGCGAGTACTTCAGTCACACCGTGGAGGTACTCGAGTACAACCGTGGAGGTACTGCAATCCTGACTGGGAGGTACTGGCCTCGAGGCACGTCGTGTCGGGGGATAGCGTGTGGAGTGGGGGAGGAAACTTCTAGTCTTTATTCCCAAGTCTAAACTGGTTGAGCCAACGCTCGATGTTGCGTTTCAGACCGTCAAACTTGGCTCGCTTGACGGCAGAACCCTTGAAGAGGCTTCGGTATTGCTCTTCCGTGAGGCCTTGCCAGTCGCTGGGCTTCATCTGCAGGAGTGCTTCGGAGGGCTGGAAAGCAGCCTCGTTTGTAGGTTTTGCCTCAGCAAATTGGGGCGTGGCACGCAGGCAACGGTCACATCCGTAGAAGGTCATGCTAAGTTTAATCTCTTCAGGCAGAGGGCCGCGATGCTCGATGGTCTGATAGCTGATACATCTGCGGGCATCAAGCCCTTCGGGAGTCAGGGCAGGACAAAGCGAGGCCCATCCTGATTCTTCTGGCAGAGAGTCGGGTAGCGGCTCGTCGTAGAGGTCGGCTTCTTGTGTCAGAAAGAGTTCTCCAAGGAAGACTGTCGGCCCATAACCTGGCACGCTGATGAGTCCACTCTTAGTGACGACCCCTATTCCGCTCTTCCAAGCCCAGTAACGCTCCATGACTGGAGCCGTATCGACAAAGCATCGTCCTTCGAGATGCATGTCCTCCATGAGCCTTCGCATCCGCTCTCGCATGACATCATGATAGTCCTGGCCTTGCACGTAAAGACTGATGGCGGGCTGTCGCGACTCGGGCATGAAGTTCATGGCAAGGCTCACAATCGTCTTCACTCCAGGCACAAGGAGGTCGGGTTTCAGGCGCATCTCGACATTCCGACGCATATAATCCATCTCTCCGCAGAAGTCGAGAGCCAGCCAACGGCGGTAGCGGACGGCAAAGTTCTCAGCCACGGGCTCGGCCTGAGCAAGTCCACATGCGACAAAACCCAAGCTCAGGGCCTGGGTTTTGATGTCTTTGCTATTCAATAATGCCGAACTCATATCCTTCCTGTTTCAGCCAAGCGAGTATCTCCGGCAAGGCGTGCTTGAGTTTGTCGATGCTCTTGAGCGAGTCGTGCATAGTAATGATGCTGCCGTTTCGAGTGTAGCGTTTCACATTATTTACTACGTCGTCGGCCGTGAGCAAACGGCTATAGTCGCGCGTCACAACGTCCCACATCACGACTTTGTAGCCGCAGTAGCGAATCACACGATACTGAATCAAACCGATCCACCCATGAGGAGGGCGGAAGAGGTTGGTGTGTAGGATGTCGTTGGCTCGCTTGATGTTGGCTAGATACGTCCAGGGTCTGTGTCGAGCACCAGAGATGTGATTGTATGTGTGATTGCCTATGCCGTGACCACGAAGGCGTACTTCCTCGAGCAGATGCGGGTACTTCACAGCGTTCTCACCCACCATGAAGAAGGTTGCCTTGACGTCGAAGCGGTCGAGTGTGTCGAGGATGAAAGGCGTCGCCTCAGGGATGGGACCGTCATCAAAGGTGAGATAGACGGCCTTCCTGTCAGGGTTGATCCGCCACAAAGCGTGGGGATAGAACCAACGGAAGACTCGTGGTGGCTGTTCGATGAACATAGACTGCGGAACTACAGCGTGTCTTCCTCGTCTTCTTCGTAGTCGGATGATTCCTCTTCAGCATCCATTCCCACACTACCATAGAGGCGAGTTTGAAGCATCTGGTTGTAGAGGTCGAGCTTCTTAGCAAGCTCTATCGTCTTGTCGCTGCCGGCACTCTCCATGATACCCACTGCGGCGTGCATCTGATAGATGTAGTACATGCAATCCTTCTCGCTGAGGAGGAGCATCTTGCCAGGCAAGTTCAGGTACCACTCAAGATATTCTGCGGCTTGAACCGCAACAGGATAAGCAATGTCGCAAGCCTCTTTCTTCCTGCCGACAGAGTTCCAGACACGAGCCAACTCGAGTGAGCCGCCGCTATAGCTGTGAGGAATCGTGGTAGGAGGAATGACCTCCTCTGCCTTCTCCACAACTTTCTCGGCCTTGTCAAGTTTTCCTTCCTGAACAAGACGAGAGGCCAGTTGCGAGAAGATGCGGCGATGGGTGTTGCACATACGCATCACGGTCTCGTCGATGTACAGTCCTGGCTTGTCGATACCACCAAAGGTAAAGCGCGTCATCAGGTTCTCGTACATCTTCTCAGTGTCGATGTTCTTGCCGCTCTTTGTAGTGTTGAAGGGAGTGATACGATAGGCAAGGCCTTCCTGCACGAAGAAGTCCTGAACGGTAGCCTTGTTCTCAGGTCCAACCGTCATAGCCATGTAGATGGGACGTTCCCAGTTGCACTGAGCAATCATCTCGTACATCATCATCTCGCTCTTGTAGACGGCGCGTTTGCCCTTGAGGCTAATGTGCATCTTATCGGGGATGCTGTCGCCGGCAATCATCATGCCGCTGCGTCGAACAGCCTCCTTGTCGATGGTCAGGACGATGCTGTCAGTCGGGATGAAGCGCAACTCAGGATTGTCGCTGAGCACCCAATTCTCGATGATACTCGTGAGTTCATGCGGGTCGTCACCAAGGATGTTGCGGAGCGTTTCTGGGTCATCCTTGTAGGACTCAATAAGTCGTTCCAAAGTTCCGGGTCGGACGCTGATGCCTTCTCTTGTTCCTGCCACATACTGAAGCCTGCTCCAGTGGATGGGAACGGCTGGCGAGTCGTAGGCCGGACGCTTCATCTGGTCGATGTACCAGTCGGTCTGCAGATAGGAGAGGTTGCAAACGCGGGCATCGGTGCGGAAGCCTTCCGTCTCCTGAGCATACCAAAGAGGGAAGGTGTCGTTGTCGCCGTTGGTATAGATGATTGGGAAGTCGCCTTTCGACAGCGACTCAAGGTAGTTGCGGCCGAAGTCCCTGCAGGTATATCTGCCACTTCTGTCGTGGTCGTCCCACGTTTGCCCTGCCATCTGGATGGGCACGAGGACGCAAAGGCAACTGAGCACTGCGCAAACCATCTCGTTCTTCAGCAGCTTCTGCAGGTAGTAGGCGATGCCTGCCACTCCGAGACCTACCCATATAGAGTAAGCGTAGAAGGAGCCGGCGTATGCATAGTCGCGTTCACGAGGCTGCATTGGCGTTTGGTTAAGGTAAAGCACGATGGCGAGACCAGTCATGAAGAAGAGGAAGAAGACGATGCCAAATTGCTTTTCGCCTTCGCCGTTCTGTGTCTTCTCGTCGTTCTTGAAGAGTTGCCAGAGCAGACCGATGAGGCCGAGCAAGAGCGGCAGGCAGTAGAAGACATTATGTCCTTTGTTCTCTCGGAGTTCGCTTGGCAGCTTGCTTTGGTCGCCCAGTCGCATGTTGTCGAGGAACGGGATGCCTGTTATCCAGTTGCCATGCTCCCATTCGCCATTGCCTTGTAAGTCGTTCTGGCGTCCTGCGAAGTTCCACATGAAGTAGCGCCAGTACATGAAGTTGACCTGATAGCTGAGGAAGAAACGCAAGTTCTCGAGCTGCGTTGGTGTCTTAATCTGCACCATCTCGCCGCAACGCTCGTATGTCTTGACGGTTCCCTTTACGCCTCCCATCCAACTCTCGTAGGCTCCAGCATGCTGTTCGCTGTACATACGGGGGAAGAGCATGTTTTGCTGATAGACATAATCCGACTTGTAGCGCTGAATCTCGTAGCGGTCAGGTTCGTCGGAGTTCTGCTT
>JAFYYO010000399.1 GCA_017557475.1 Bacteroidaceae bacterium | reverse complement strand
TCTGGCAACGCACATACTATCACTTCCAGAACGACAATGCCCCCGTGCTACAGATGAAGACCCGCGAAAAGTTCTTCAGTTTTGTGGTAAAGACCGACTTCACACAGAGTCATCAGCGTTTTGACCAGTGCGGCATCGTGATGTATCTGGATAGCGAGAATTGGCTGAAAGGTTCTGTGGAATACGAGAACGATGAGTTCCAGCATCTGGGCAGCGTAGCCACGAACAAAGGCTATTCCGATTGGGCAACAACGGCTATTCCTGCAGACGTGAAGACCATGTGGTATCGTTTCTCACGTCGCGAGGATGACTATTGCATCGAGTGTTCCACCAACGGCGTTGATTTCAGTCAGATGCGCATCTGCCACATGTATGCAGGTGCCGACGAAATCAGCTTTGGCATCTATGCCTGTTCGCCTGAGGAGTCATCCTTCACGGCAGTCTTCTCGGATATGAAGATCACAGAATGTGCGTGGAAGGCTCACGATGGCCAGCAGCCTGATGAAGAGAAGTAAAATATGAAGTGGACAGTATTATCGGATAACCGTACTTGCAACGACCAACTCCAGACGGAGCATGGCCTGTCTATCCTGTTAGAGACAGATAAGCATCGCATCTTGCTTGATACAGGAGCAAGCGATATCTTTATCCGTAATGCAGAGCGATTGAGCCTCGACCTCAGTACGGTGGATTATGTGTTCATCTCCCACGGACACAGCGACCATGCAGGAGGGCTAAAACACTTCATGGAGATTAATGACAAAGCTAAAGTCATTGTGTCGCCTGATGCTCTCAAAAGCAGATTCTACTCTAAGCGTCGATACCTACACAGCATAACTACCGAATGGCCAGATATTCCGCAAGAGCGATTACTGACAGTTGAACAAAGCGAAAGCATCGACGATGACATCTTCATCTTGGCGCACATACCTCAGATCCATCCGATGCCGGAAGGTAATCTGCATCTGTTCGTGGAGAACCCAGATGGCAGCTATGTGAACGATGAATTCCGTCATGAGTTGGCGCTATATACAGACGGATTGCTCTTTACGGGTTGCGCTCATAGCGGCCTGGAGAACATCCTTGCTGCATGTCCATTCCCAGTGAATACCGTCGTGGGAGGATTCCACCTGCTCGACAATCATGAGAGCGATGACAAGCTTTCAGAACTTGCCTACAGGTTGACGGATGCCTATCCCCAGACACAGTTCTACACCAGTCATTGTACAGGAGACAGCGTGTTTTCCACCTTACATCAAGTGATGGGTGACAAGATACATGCTTTTTCCTGCGGGACGACAAATCCAATGAGCGAGAACACTATCCTGTTATAGCTTAATGCCAAACTTTGCTATCCGCTCCTCCATCATTCCCTCGGGCATGAATAGGAGGAGGGTATCGGTGATGGTGTTTAGCATGCGCTGGCGGATGTAGTCCTCGCGGATATAGAGCGACACACGGCGCTGTGAGAGATAGTCGCCCTCAATGCGGCGCACGTTTTGGCGCTGACTATCAGAGAGGAACGGCAGGTGCATCTCTGGGATAATGGTAAAACCGCCATTCTCATCGACAATGCGGATTAGCGTCTCGATACTGCCAGCCTCGTACACACGGTTACCCTTGGTTCTTGCCTTGCAAAAGCTGAAGGCACTTTCACGCAGACATTGCGCCTCCTTCATGATCCACATCCTCTCGTGTTCCAGGTTCTCTGGCTTGAACACAGGTAGCTTACGCCAGCAGCTCTCAGCCAGATAGACCATGAACCGCTCTGTATATAGCGGCACTTCGAGAATGCCGTGACGCGTGTTCCCACTGATGGCAATACCTGCATCGAGATGTCCAAGCTGTAGTTCGCTGAGCATCACATCGGCTTTCATCTCACGGACTGAGAGTTTTACAGTCGGATAATGTTCCATATAATGCCTGATGAAC
>JAFYYO010000398.1 GCA_017557475.1 Bacteroidaceae bacterium | reverse complement strand
CGCTTGGAAGGTTTCCGACCTGCCTGTCACATACGACGAGAACTCTGCTGAGAACGAGATTGTCCCGCGTACATATTATAATAAGGTAGTGCTGAACAAGACCTTTGTTAATGATGAGTGGCAATTCGTCTGCTTCCCCTTTTCGCTGAACGCAGCAGACATCGAGACGATATTTGGCAAAGGAACACAAGTAGCTCCCTTTCCCAATTCCTCCCCTGAGGAAGGGGGACTTCAGGCAGGTAAGCCCTACCGCATCTGTTCTACTGATGTTTTGCCATCGCCCATTGTCCTGGAGAATGTACGTATAGAGACAGATACACCGCAGTCACTCCCCCTTGGGGGAGAGGAGGGTGGCTTCATCACCGGCACTTTCCAGAAGACAGACGAAGCGACGGCCTTCTCCGCTATCATCACTGAAGACCCAGACGGCCTTAAAGACCTTAAGGACACTAAGGACCTCAAAGACCTTGAGGCTTCTTGGTACGACCTCAGCGGCAAGTCCGCAAGTCTCCTCCTAAAGGGGGTTAGGGGGTCTGGGGCTATCCTCGTTACTAAAGGTCGCAAGGAGATTCGGTAAACTAAGCAGGGCTAGTTGGCAAACTAGACACGCCTAGTTGGCAAACTAGACACGGCTAATTGGCAAATTAGGCACGCCTAGTTTTCGAGATAGGAATAAAGAACTAAACTAACATGAAGCGAATCATCATCATCGTCCTTGCCCTCGTTGCAATAGCAGGGCAAGCAAAAGCACAGGGCTGGGTCTCTGTGCAGGCAGTTGGCGTATTGCCGAGCAACTCTGCAGAAGTGAACCGTCAGCACCTCCAAGCGGCCATCGACAAGATGAGTCCTTTGGGCGGCGTGCTCTATCTAGAGCCTGTTCAAGGCGGTTATCCTATGGAGGGTGGTCTCGTCCTTCGTCGAAACGTTACCCTGCTTGGCGCTCATGGACCTACAGGACGAGGCACGGCCCTTCCTGACCGCTCTGGCCCAACAGGTTCGCTCTTCCTCATCACCGACCAAGAGCACCCCTTCCTTACCGTTGAATCTGCGACACAGGTGCGAGGCATCCAGTTCTACTATCCCGAGCAATCGTGGCAAGACGAGAGCCGCATCATCGCCTATCCTCCAACCATCCAAGTCGCACAAGACCAGAGAGTGTTGGGAGTCACTCTCAGCTGCCTCTCTTTCTACGGCGAGTACATGGCGATGGACTTCCGTGCCTCTGCACAGAACTACGTCGAACAAGTTCTCTTCGAGCATTGTTATGGCTATCCTCTGAGCGGTCAGTTCATAGCCATCAACCACTGCACCGATGTTCCTCGCATCCTTCATTGCCACACCAATCCCGCCAACATGAGGGAGTTCGGTCGGACATTCCACACCAAGGTCATCGATGCTGTAGTTCGCAAGAAGGCCTACACCTATTGGATTGACTATACTGACAACGCTGTGCTGATGGACATTTTCACCTTCGGCAACTACGGCGGCATCTATCTCGGCAAAGAGAGCTACGGACAGCTGACAAACTTCAACTTCGACTGCGTGAACATCGGCATTTACAAGACTGGCAGCAACTGGAAGAACCGCAACTGGCAGATTGCCCAGGGCAGCATCATCGCCAATGTAGGTGAGCGCATAGAGGACGTCCATCCCATCCTCATCGAAGGCATCGGGCACACCTCCATCTCGAATGTCGAGTGCTTCTCAGGTCCCAACGGAGCCGTCACAAATCTTGGAGCCTCGTGGGATTACATAACTGTTCGCGACAATGCTACAGTCTTCCTCAGCGGTTGCCGCATGCAAGGCTATCAGGCAGATACGCCTATTCATCTATCCGAAGGAGCACGCCTGAGAGCCGTGGGCTGCTTCGACAAGGACAATCAATTGTTGGAACGATAGTCCTGACAGAGCAAAATAAGAGTCTTTTGCTGTAGTTTTTACTCTTCTCATCAATAAAATATCGAAAAACGATAAACTTTTTCGGCTTTTTTCTTGCAGGTTATTAAAAAATGTCTTACCTTTGCACAGAAATTATTTATCGTTTAACAACAAATCATTACTGCAATGGAGAAGAAACTTAAGATTTACAGCGCCCTGCTGATTGGTGTTGCATTGTTTTTTGTACTGCACAGCGTCATTTATCTCGATTGGCAAGACTATTCTGGAAGTGATGAGCGTCTGGAGGTAGTAAAGCCTCCTGTTGAGTTTGAGAAACATGTTGAAGTGCTTGACGATGGCACTGTTGTAAGGGATTACAAACCAACTATTACGTACGATGTTAATGTAAAACCTAATGGAATTACAGTAGGCGAATTCCCTGACAAGAAGTATCTCTTCTCAACCGTAAAAGACCAAACCTGTAAACTCACAATGCAAAAAATCTGGGTTGAAGTCCCTGCGTCTAAGTCGCTTTTTGGTTCATATGACAGATGGATTACATATGCCGTGTGGAGCGTAACTGCAATCATCATAATATGGATTCTGTGCTTAGTCTTCAAAACCTTACGAAACATTCGTCGAGGAGAGGTTTTCGTTTCCGAAGTAGCCAGATCGATAGAAATTACAGGAATGCTGCTTACATTTCTCTACCTTTTCCAACTTGCCACATCCTACATTTTCACAAGGTATCTGATGGAGCACATTAAACTGGCGGACTATCATATCGTGTTCAAGAACGAAGTCAATAGCATGTTCATCATCACAGGTTTGGCCCTGATGATTCTCTCGCAAGTCATCCTGATGGGCAAGGACTTGAAGGAAGAGCAAGAGTTAACCATCTAAAACAGAATGCCATGAGTATCATCGTAAATGTAGATGTGATGATGGCTAAGCGAAAGATGTCATCACAGGAACTGGCCGAAAGAATCGGCATCACTCCCGCAAACCTCTCAATCCTCAAGACGGGCAAAGCCAAAGCCGTCAGGTTCTCTACCCTCGAAGCCATCTGCAAGGCTCTCGACTGCCAACCAGGAGACGTGCTTGAATACAGGGAGGACGAAGACTAAACGAAGGCCTCTTTCTTAAACAACAGGGAGCATCGGAAAACATAACGTGTTACGATGCCAATCATAACGTGTTATGTTTGCAATCATAACGTGTTACGTTTGCCAACGACGCACGTTATGTTTGTTTATCCAACAAGGAATGGATAATTAATAAATAAGTTGTAGAGAATAATTTATTTCGCACCTTTGCACCCGCAAACATATCTTCAAGAGGTGAAACTATTGCGGCAGTTCTCAATTTGAGGGCTGCTGCTTTGGCTTGAGGCCCATTTCGGAGGCTTTTTGGAGCATGAACAGGAAGGCAGAATCGTGGTCGTTGGGGATGACGGAATCCCAAATGGCGTCTTTAACGGCTTGCTTCAAAAGGCCGACTTCTCTGCAAGGTTGAAGGCCGAAGGTTTCCATGATTTCCTCGCCCGTGATGGGGTTGTGCCAGGTACGGTAGTTGTCGCGAGCTTGCAGGTCAACGAGTTTTTCGCGGACGAGCTGGAAGTTCTGCAGGAAACGCTGCTTTTTCTCGCGATTCTTGCTGGTGATGTCTGCTTCGCAAAGTCGCATCAGGTCGTCGATGTCCTCGCCTGCTTCGAAGAGCAAACGGCGGACTGCACTATCGGTCACGACGTCGTCGGCAATGGCGATTGGCCGCATGTGAAGGCCGACGAGTTTCTCGACATAAGTCATGCGTTCGTCCATCGGCAGTTTCATCTTGCGGAAAAGCGGCGTCACCATCTTCTGGCCGATATAGTTGTGGTTATGAAACGTCCAGCCAGCCACGTTGTCCCACTTCTTGCTGCGAGGCTTGCCGATGTCGTGAAGCAAGGCTGCCCAGCGAAGCCAGAGAGAAGCCTCTCCCGTCTGGCTCACATTATCCAGCACTTCGAGCGTGTGGTAGAAGTTGTCCTTATGGGCACGGCCGTTGCGAGTCTCGACTCCTTCGAGGGCTGCGACTTCGGGCAGGATGATGGGGAGCAGTCCGCTTCGGCTTAGTTCGAAGAAACCGATGCTGGGCGTGGGCGTCATCAAGATTTTGTTAAGCTCGTCGATGATGCGTTCCTGCGAGATAATCTTGATGCGTTCGGCGTTGCGTTTCAAAGCCTCCTGCGTTTCTTCCTCTATTTCGAAGCGCAGTTGAGTGGCAAATCGGATGCAGCGAAGCATGCGAAGTGGGTCGTCGCTGAACGTAATATCAGGGTCGAGAGGTGTTGCGATGATGCCATCCTCGAGGTCGAGCAAACCATCAAAAAGATCGATGAAATGGCCGAATTTTGCTTCATTGAGGCAAACGGCGAGGGCGTTGATGGTGAAGTCTCTGCGATGCAAATCGTCATCAAGCGTGCCGTCCTCTACAATAGGTTTACGGCTTTCGCGATGATAACTTTCTCTTCGTGCTCCAACGAACTCTACCTCATGTTCGTGCCACTTGAGTTGTGCTGTGCCAAAGTTACGGAAGATGCTGACGTGAGCCCCTTTGCCAAGTTCCTTGGTGAGAGCTTGAGCAAGCTTAATGCCAGCCTGATCTCCAACCACTACACAATCGATGTCCTTCGATGGGCGCTCAAGGATAATGTCGCGCACATAGCCTCCTACGACATAGCACTCCAGTCCCAGCGCATCAGCAACCTCGCCAATACGGTGGAGCAACTTGTTGTCAATGGCTTGAAGAGAGTCTGTCTGACGTTCTCGCTGCCTAAAGTTGTCGTATTCCTTTATGGCCTCTTGAATGGTCATTTCTGTTTCTTAAGATCCTCCTGAAGCTTGCGCTCGAAGAATTGTCGCTTAACGTTGAGGCGTTCCCACTCTTCTCCAGTCACCAACTTGAGGCTATCAGCTGCAGCGCTCATCTCAATGCTGTCAAGCAGAAGAATGGCTTGACGACGAGCCTCGATGGCAGTTGGGCAGTTACGGCGGAGGGAGAAGATTGTGTCGCGAGCCTCGTTCCAAAGATGGTGATGAAGCGCATATCGAGCTTCCCTCAACATCATGGCAGCCCGCTCTTCTGGCGTTTCCTTCGCACAAGCGGTCAGTAAGATGGCTACGAGGATTAAGGCAAAGAACTTTTTCATAGGCCGAAGAGGGGTAGGATGAAGTTGCGAACGTCGTTGCTCAAAGCGAGAATCATGAGTGCCAGGATGATGAAGAGACCTATCTTTTCTATCCATTCCATCGCTTTCTCTGAAGGTTGACGGCCTGTGAGACCTTCGTAGAAAAGCAAGACAATATGTCCGCCATCGAGTCCGGGAATGGGCAGGATGTTCATGACAGCAAGGATGATGCTGATGAAGGCCGTGAGCATCCAGAACTGTTGCCAGTTCCAAGAATTAGGGAAGATGTTGCCAATTGTGATGAAGGAGCCGACGCTCTTGGCTCCGTCTGCGCTTGCTACATATTTCAGGTCGTTGACGTAGCTCTTCAGGACTCGCCAGCCGTAGCTCAAACCAGCAGGGAAGCAGTTCGCCAGGTTGTAGCTGAGGTGCTCTGTCTTGAAGTCGGGAATGTGTCGAGTTACGCCCATCATGTACTTCTCGTCGAGCTGGAGGCTGATGGAATCGATGCGGCTTCCATCTGCAGAGGCAAAGACGGCATCGAGTGTGCGCCATTTCAGACTGTCTTCTTTGGTGCAGTCAGGCGAGGAGAGTACATCTTCTCGACGCAAAGTCACCTCATAGTCGAAGTCTGCCCAAGTGCTGATTTCCTTTCCATTGACAGACAGCAGCCGCATGCCTTTCTCGATGCCCGCTTTGTCTGCAGGAGAACCAGCAACGACGGAATCGATGAATGCTTCTGCCAAAGGTGTCAGGAACTGCGGCTGAGCCTGAAGCATCTTCAACATTGAGAGGCCTTCTTCTGGCATCTTCAACTCGACTTCTTCGCCCTGACGCAGAACAGTAACGGTCTTGGCATTGGAGATGGTGCGCATCACAGCGGTACTGTATTCCACAATCTCTTTGCCGTCGGCTGCGATGGGAATGTCGCCGTCTTGGAAGCCGATATTGTGAGCCTGCTCGTTATACTGGAAACCATTCTCGATGCTCTTCATTGGATAGTAGTCGCGTCCCCAAGCCAGGAGCACGAGAGAATAGATGACCCAAGCTGTGATGAGGTTCATCAGGACGCCACCAAACATGATGAGGAAGCGCTGCCACACAGGCTTCGAGCGGAACTCCCAGGGCTTCTTCTCGCCCGAGAGCTTCTGATGCGTCTCGTCTATCATGCCGTCGATGGCCACGTAACCGCCTATGGGCAGCCAGCCGATACCGTACTCTGTGCCGACTTCTGGGTCGTATTCCTTGTTGCCGATGTTTTCAGTCACGACCTTATCTGTCTGACCTGTAAGACTATAGTACTTGTTGCGAAGCCATGTGAAGAAGTTCTGGCCTTCGTTTCCACGCTTTGTGATGAGCGGCTTGCCTAGGAGACGGCGGAACCAATTGTCGTAGGTGCTGAACAGATGGAAGCCGTAGTTGGCAAACATGTAGAAGCGGGTGACGCGAGTCTTGAACAACTTAGCGAAACCGAAATGTCCTGCTTCGTGCAGGACGACCAGAATGCTGAGGCAGCAAAACAGCTGCAAGGTTTTTATGAGTACTGTTTCCATTATAAGTGTGTTTCCTGTTGTTTTGCAAGCCGTTGATTCTCATAAGCTGTGGCTAATCGTCAAACTAGGCGTGGCTATTTGGCAAACTAGGCGTGGCTAATTGGCGAACTAGGCGTGCTGTGTTGGAACATGTGGCTTGGTTGATGTGATGTTACGGTTATTTATGATGTGTAATGAATTCATTTGCGACGATACGCGACTCATGGTCGCAATCGAGGTAATCCTGCAGGGAGGGCTTCTCCTGATGAGGTACGCGACCAAGTGTCTGCTCGATGATGTCCGCCATCTGCAAGAAACTGCAGCGTTCCTGACGGAAAGCGAGATTCACCACTTCGTTGGCTGCGTTGACGATGCAGGCAGCATTGCCGCCTATCTTTATTGCTTCGTATGCCATTTGCAGGCAGCGGAACTTGTCTGG
>JAFYYO010000047.1 GCA_017557475.1 Bacteroidaceae bacterium | reverse complement strand
GGCAAAGCGTGAGCGGTTCGAGGCGAAGGAACTTGCCGAACTCGGTTTCGCCAGCTTCGACGATAATCATCGTGTTTTCTATACGCACGCCATGCTTGCCTTGGCGATAGATGCCGGGTTCGTTGGTAACCGTCATTCCTGCATGAAGCGGTGCAGGCTTCCAGGTGTGTCGAATCTGATGAGGTCCTTCGTGGACGCACAGATAAGAGCCCACACCATGACCTGTGCCGTGACCGTAGTTGATGCCGTGTTTCCACATCGCATATCGAGCCAGCGCATCTATCTGAGTTCCGCTGATGCCATCGGGGAAACGGCTCAGTGCCAGACGGATATGTCCCTTGAGAACGAGCGTATAATCCAGGCGTTCTTCGTCGGTCAAAGGTCCCAAAGCAATCGTTCTGGTGATGTCTGTCGTGCCATCCTGGTACTGTGCTCCGCTATCGAGAAGCAGCAAACCTTTCGGCTCAAGCAGGACATCCGACTCGGGCGTCGCTTCGTAATGGACGATGGCGCCGTGAGGGCCGTAAGCCGCGATTGTGTCGAACGACAAACCTCGGTAGAGAGGTTGCTCTGCTCGAAGTGCCGTGAGCTTCTTATCGATGCTGAGTTCCGTCTCTTTTCCCGTGCTGATGGCGCTTTCGAGCCAGCGCAGGAACTTCACCATCGCGATTCCATCTCGCAGCATCGCCCTTTTGAATCCCTCGATTTCGGCAGCGTTCTTGACCGACTTCATTGCCGGGATGGGGTTGGAAGCCGTGCTTTCGAAGGCAGGTTTGCCATAAGGACGAACCTTCACTCCGATGCTTTTGAGGTAATTTTCTGCGGTTTCATCGAGCTTTTCGCTGTCGATGAAGAGCGTCACATCGTTGAGCGTCAGCAAAACATAGCTGACGAAAACGGGATTGCAATGTACGTCGGAGCCTCGCATATTCAGCAACCAGGCAATTTCATCCAGCTGAGAAATGACGATGTCCTCAGCCTTTTGCTCTCGAAGTGCCTGTCGAACGCGCTCAATCTTGCTTTCTGCCGACTCTCCGGCAAACTCCAAAGGTTGAATCTCGACCTTGTTCTTGGGAATAGGAGGCCTGTTTGTCCAAAGCGTTTCGGCAGGATCGAGGTTCGTTCGAAGCTGGATGCCAGCCTTCCAGAAAGCATTCTTCATCTCCTCGATTTCAGCCAAAGTGAAGACATCACCGTCGATGCCAACCATTTCTCCTTCAGTGAGTTGCTCGCAAAGCCACTCTGTGATGCTCAGCGTTTCAGGCAGCCCGTCCTTCATTAACTGGAAAGGCGTACCTTCGAGTTGTGCTGCGGCAGCGATGAAATAACGGCTGTCGGTCCAAAGCGCTGCGTCGGAAAGGGTGACGACCGCAGTTCCGGCACTTCCGTCGAAACCCGAAATCCATTGTCGCGTCTGCCAATGTTCGGGCACATACTCGCCCTGATGCGGGTCCGTGCTTGGGAAGATGAAGGCATTCAAGCCGTTCTCTCGCAAGTACTTGCGTAGTGTTTCGACTCTTTCGTTGATGCTATTTCTCATGTCACTCATGTTATGTCTGTCAACTAGGCACGTCTAATTGCCCAACTAGGCACGTCTAGTTTGCGAATTAGGCACGTCTAGTTTGCGAATTAGGCACGTCTAGTTTGCCAACTAGCCACGCCTAGTTTTTCAACGCAGCCTGTTATGTTTGTCATTGCTATACACAATCTTCTTTCCATCCTTGATGTATATGCCACGATTAGGTGTGCCGACGATGCGACGACCGCTGAGGTCGTAGCATTGACCATTTGCCATCGATCGTTGACCATTCGGGACTTGTACGGCATCGGGATTCTCGTTGAAGTACGAGCCATCGAAGTTCCAGACGGGCAGATGGCGGTTGTCGGGGACTGGATGGCTGTCCTCGTCGAGCGTTTGGAACCAAGCCTGCCGCTCTTCCGACCTGCCGGCATTGAGTTGATGACACAACTTTCCACTCACCATGCTGTAATTATCTGTACTGAGAGCATCGACAGGCACGCCTGCATCCCAATCCGTGTGGTAGTATGTGTCGAGCACAATGGCTCGGCTATTATTGCGACAGAGGACGTCGCCTCCATTCGAACTGATGTTCATGCTGCCCATCATGAGACAGTTAGAGATGAGACCTGTCGCCGTAGCCCAGCCCACGAGGCCTCCGCAGCAATCGACCGAGTTGCCGTTTATGCTGCCAGCGAAGATGCAATCCTGTAGCATGCCGATACCACTAGCATCGCTGAAGAGACCGGCCAAGCCGCCATGAGTGCCGTCGCCATTGATTGTGCCGTAGATGTCGATATAGCTCTGGCATCGGAGCAGCGTACCTCCAAGCAGGTTGGCTGCAAGGCCGGCGAACTTCCTGCTAGTGGTGATCGTGCCACGAACTGTGAGGTCTTGTACCGTTCCCGACAGCTGTCCGAAGAGACCAGCATAGTCTGCATTGCGAACAAGCGCAATGGTGATGGTATGACCATTGCCGTCGAAGGTGCCGCTGTACTTCTTGCTGTTTCCAATCATTGTGGATGGATAGGCGGTGAAGTCAATATCGTCGGTTAGCACGCCGCAAATGTTCGTATAGCCTTGCTCTATCATCTGAGCGAACCATTTGAGTGTTTCAGCCGAAGCAATCAGGAAGTAACCGCGCTCGTCGCGAGGCATGGCGTCCATATTGACTTTTCCGCAGAACTGACAAATGCCGTCTTGGAATTCGTGCTCGTCTTGCCCGTTGAGCGACGCGTTGTTGGTAAAGCTGTCGATAAAAGTGTAGGGCGAGCCGTCGCAATGCAGATGGGAGAAACTATAGACAATTCCGTGCGTCATGTTAGGCACAGGGGTGACGTCTGTTCCAAGCGTCTGTCGCCATGGCGAACTGCCAGGCTGACAGCCTTCAAGCAAGAAGCAAGCCTCGCCATACGATACTTGATTCTCCGTCAAAGAAGTAACATCGCCACAATCATTCGAGGCGTTCCAGTTCCCCCGGAAGTAGTTGTTGGTGGATGTGACATTGTTGTTGTTGCGAGCCAGCAAGTCGCTTCCGGATGTGCTTACTGTGAATTGGCTTGTGATAAGACAGTTTGAGATGTTGGTTGAGCCGCTTGCCCATCCCGACACACCAGCGCAACAAGTCGTCTGACTGCCGCCTATGCTGCCGCTGATAAGGCAGTCGCGGACAATTGTGCCTTTGTTGGATACCCCGACAATGCCGCCATGAGTGCCGTCGCCATTCACTGTGCTGACAATGTTCACTCGACTCTGACACCGCTCAATCGTGGCATCCTCCGTCTGTGCCGCAATGCCTCCGGCAAACTTCTTGGAGGTCGTGACAGTTCCTTCTGTAATGAGGTCGTGTACATAGCCGGAGAGATTGTAGAACAGTCCAGCATAATTGTCTGCCCGATTCAGGTTCAGCTTGATTTTGTGCCCTGCTCCATCGAACTCTCCTTTGTATGAATAGTTGCTTCCTATCATTACATCCGGATACGAGGAGAAGTCGATGTCGGCTGTCAGCACAGCACAAAGAGAGGCCTTACCCGAGTTGACACGACTGGCGAAGTTGGCCAGATCGGCCGCCGAAGCAATCTCTACGACCTCCGGCTCCTCGTTGCTTGGGTCATTGTTAATGAAGTTGTCGAGCCACGTAATGCGGTCCTCGAGGTATTCCTTCAGCCAGCCGACCTCGACTTCATACGACCCGCCGGCTCTGTGATTGATTTGTATGAGCTTGTCCAGAATGGGCCATCGTATGAAATTAAGGCGTTGCGACTGCATCAGTTCCTGTGCCGTCGAGTCGACATATGCGTCGAGGCTCTCTGCGGTAATGCCTCTTTCGGCTCGAGCGTTGTTCCACATCACAGCCATCGAGTCGCGAAGAACCTGGTCGGAAAACAGTCTTTTGAGTAACGCACGCGAGTTTCCGGCACCACCACGGGCAAGCGAGAGGAAGTCCCCGAGGCCGTTAGTCGGGTAATTACGGTAGTCGTTGTCGAAGGCATTATCAAAGTCCCAGACAGGTCCGACACGAAAGAAGTCCTCTTCACGCTCCTTTGTCAGATAACAACTCCAGAATGCATCGGGATTGCCAGCCAGTTCTTCGGTCAACCAATACTGCAAGAGGCTCTTCTCGTCGAGCTTCGAGCGAAAGCCCAACTCAGGGTCGTCGAAGTTGGCAGCCAGTATCTTGGCTTCCATCAGGTTGAACTCGTGGCGAATGTAGGCAGCCTGTTCGGGCACTATTACCTCGTCATCAGGGCTCTTTATGGTAATCGGATTGCCTGCCACACTGGTGAACCAGGAGGTCTCTTGGCTGGCATAACCGTCTAACTCTAACAGATAACCGCCTGTAACTTCTTCGCCTTCGGTATCCGTTGGCAGCATCTCTGTGATGTCCACTCGGTTCTTGTCGACCGTTATCTGGTCGCTCAACTGATAACAACCCTTGTACTCGCCGTTGACGATGACGTCGACCGGTTTGCTCCAAGGCACATAGTCGTAGCCCATTCGACGTGCTATCTCGAAGGCAACAAGGTTTCGCATCAGCGTCTTATCGTCGTGATTGTTGATGAGTGTCCATTTCTTGGCTTTCGCAGGAGAACGCATGTCGGAGTTCTTGAACATGTGTTTCTGGGTGTCGAGCTTGATGCGATAAGGCTTTTTGGGGTTTGTGAGCGAACCGTTACCGCGGTATCGTGTCGTGCCTGTCTCTTCCTGAATCTTCGTTTCGTTATCATAAATGATGGTGATGGACGAGACGATTTCATGCACTTTGTCGTATGGATCGACGTTATCGACTGTATGAAATGAGAGAGTTGGCAGGTTGGTGAGTTGATAGAAATGTGTGTCATCACCTTCGCCAGCATGCCCATAAAATGCGATTTCCGCTATGTTGCACCTTGCGTCGTTGGGACCGATGTAGCGAACATAACGGAAACCTCTCGAGACACTTACGTCGGCATAACTCATCTGGCCGATTGTGCCTTCCTCATCAATTAGATAGAGCGGGACGCCATCCATGAAGTTCGGGTCGTTGGCACCTTCGAAGAGACCCAAGATGACACGTTTAGGTCCGACACTACCATCGCGAGGCGACCATCCGACACGAGTGATGATGTGTGGCTCGCCAAGGTCGAGCCCAACCCAAGTCTTGCTGCGTTCGTTGGAAGCGAAGAATGTGTTGAGGTCCCCATCGAAGGCATTGGCCGCAGTATTCACGGTGGTGCTTGCCTGTCCGGCGGAATAGTCATAACTCTCGGCAGTTCCTATCACCGTTCCAGAAAGCAGTTGGTCCTGAGCATTCAGTGTGAAACAGGGTATCAGCAAGAGCAGAATCAAGGTCAGCGGCTCTTTGACGCTCTTCAAGTTCTTAATCGCGTCTTGCTTCAAGCCACAGAATGGACAGTAATGCGCATCGAAGGGTAGGGGGGAGCCGCATTCCGGGCAGAACTTTTCCTTGCGTTTCGTTTTGTGGTCATGCACCATTTGTGCACTGACGATACCTGTCGGCACAGCCATGATGGTGTAGCCCATCAACATGATAATCGCGGAAAGTACCCTGCCGAGGAACGTCGCAGGGGCGATGTCGCCGTAGCCAACCGTCGTCATCGTCACGACTGCCCAGTAGATGCTGGTCGGGATGTCGGTAAACGGTGTGTTGGGAAGGTTGCCCTCAACCATGTACATCAACGTGCCCATACTGATGACCATAATCACCATGAAGAGGAAAAAGACACCAATCTTCGGGGCACTGATTATCAGGGAACGCATCAAGAGGTCGCCCTCTTGCAGGAAACTGAAGAGCTTAAATACGCGAAAGACACGGATGAGGCGGAATGTACGAACTACCATAAGGTAGCGAACCGGACCGAATATCCATCCTATGTAGAGCGGAAGAGTGCTTAACAAGTCAATGATACCAAAGAAACTGAGGGCATAGTCGCGTGGCTTGTCGGAACAGTAAAGACGGCAAAGGTACTCAATCGTGAAGAAGAATGTGAAGACATACTCCAGCACGGTGAAAGCCAACTTTGCCTTTGGCGGCATTCCCTGCAGGCTTTCCAATACGACAATCAGTATGCTTGCGACAATGCAGCAAAGCAGTGTCACATCGAAAGCCTTTCCAAGTGGCGTATCGCTCTGGAAGATAATGACGCGCAACTTCTCTCGTAGCGCATCATTATGCATGGCTTTCTGCCAAAGACGTCGTATGATACTCATCAACTTTTAGAAGAGTGTGTTCTCGATAATCTTGCCCATCTGCCAGACGCAACGTACCTTGAGCTTTTCGTCGAGGATAAGCACGTCGGCATCTTTGCCGCGAGCCAAGGCGCCTTTTCTGCCAAAGACGCCCATGATGTGTGCCGGTGTCTCGCTTGCCATGCGGACTGCATCCTCGAGAGGAACTTCCGCTTGCTGCACAAGGGTACGGACCAGGCGGTCGGTAGTCGCGATGGAACCGGCAAGAGCACTGCGGTCGGAGAGCTTCGCAACGCCGTCCTCGACGATGACACGCTCGTCGAATGCTTTTGCTCCTGCAGGTGCAGCAGCTACTGCCAAAGCGTCTGTGATGACTGCCATGCGTTCAACACCCTTAATCTTGTATGCCATACGAAGAATCGTGGGCGGGACATGGATGCCGTCGGCAATGCATTCTATGGTCATATCGTCAATGAGATAGACGCTCTCGACAGTTCCTTCGTACTTGTAACCCATCTTGTTATGGAAGCCAGGCATCGCGTTGTAGAAGTGCGTGACGTGGGTGAAGCCTGCTTCGAATGCGGCCTTCACGTCGTCGTATTCAGCGTTGGTGTGCGCTATGCTTGGCAAAATGCCCTTCTCTGCGCAGTAACGTCCGAACTGCAAGGCTCCCGGAAGTTCAGGCGCTGCATCCCATCGTGTCAGACAATCCGAGTGTTCTACGATGGGTATGTACTCGTTGGGGTCGGGATTCTTGATCCATCCGGGCTGTTGTGCCCCTGCTTTTGTGGGGTTAAGGTAGTGTCCTTCGAGGTGCAGACCGAGGATTGGCGAGTCCTTTTCCTGCATGAGTTTGGAGCAGGTATGTACTGCCTTCTCAATCATAGGCACTGTACTGCTGGATAGCGTCGGGAAGATACTGGTCGTGCCGTGTTTTGCGTGAGCTTCGACAGCAGTCTTGAAGGCCTCGGGAGTGCCTTCCTGGAAGTCTCTGCCACCGCCTCCGTGAACGTGCATATCGATGAATCCGGGCACGACGAACATGCCTTTTGCGTCGATGAGGTCTGCTCCGATGACGGCCAAATCGCAGTTTGTTACCTCGAGTATCTTGTTGTCTCTCAAAATTATGCTACCGTTCTTGAGCCATCCTTGCGGCGTCAGAATCTTAGCATTAATGATTTGTGTTAACATGGGGAAAGTTGATAGTTTATTGTTTGTTGGTTAAAGTTTATGCCATACTGTAGACGACGTCCATTATCTTCTTGCCTATTGCATCGGCAGCCTCCATTGTGCTGGCTTCGCTATAGACGCGTATGATGGGTTCTGTATTGCTTTTGCGGAGATGTACCCACTTGTCGGGGAAGTCTATCTTGACGCCATCGATGTCGTTCACCTCTTCGTTCGCGTACATTTCCTTAACCTTTGCGAGGATAGCATCCACGTCCGTCTCCGGAGTCAGGTCGATACGATTCTTTGCGATGAAGTAGGGAGGATAGGTTGCACGCAGTTCGCTTGCCTTCATACCCTTCTTTGCGAGGTAGGTAAGAATAAGCGCGATGCCAACAAGAGCGTCTCGTCCGTAGTGAGCAGCCGGGTAGATGACGCCGCCATTACCTTCTCCGCCGATGACTGCATTAGTCTCCTTCATCTTCGTCACCACGTTTACTTCGCCGACGGCGGCAGCGTTGTACTCGCATCCGTACTTTCTCGTCACATCTCTTAAAGCGCGAGTCGAGCTGAGATTGCTGACCGTGTTGCCTGGGGTATGCTGCAGGATGTAGTCGGCAACCGTGACGAGGGTGTATTCCTCTCCATACATCATGCCATCTTCACAGAAGAGAGCCAAGCGGTCTACATCAGGATCGACGACGAAGGCAATGTCGTGTTCACCCTTTTGCATCAAGGCTTTGATGTCGGCGAGGTTCTTCTCGAGAGGCTCAGGATTGTGCTGGAAGTTGCCAGTCGGCTCGGTAAAGAGACCTGTGACGGTCTTCACGCCAAGTTGTTCGAGCAGTTTCGGCAGGATGACACCGCCGACGCTATTGACACTATCAAAGGCTACGCGGAAGTTTGCCTTCTTGATGGCTTCTACATCTACGAGGTCGAGGCCGAGCACGAGGTCAATATGCTTCTGGTCGTAGGTGTTGTCCTCGCGATAAGAACCCAAGTTGTCGACGTCGGCATACTCAAAGTCTTCGGCTTCTGCGATGCGGAGCACCTCGTTGCCTTCCTCTTTGTTGAGGAACTCGCCTCGAGAGTTGAGCAGTTTCAGGGCGTTCCACATTCGCGGATTATGGCTGGCTGTGATGATGATGCCGCCGCAAGCGCCTTCCATCGTGACTGCGATTTCTGTGGTGGGAGTCGTGGCGAGTCCGATGTTGACTACGTCGAAGCCCATTCCCATAAGCGTTCCGCAGACCACATTCTTCACCATAGGTCCTGAGATGCGGGCATCTCTGCCGACCACAATCTTGTTGCTCGTGACCGTAGTAGTGCGGCGGATGAGGGTTGCGTAGGCAGATGTGAACTTCACGATGTCGAGAGGATTGAGCGTATCACCTGCCCTTCCTCCGATGGTTCCTCTGATTCCTGAGATGGATTTGATGAGTGTCATATTGTCTGTTTTCTAGATTAAGTTTTTCTTCTTTCTTGGTTAGTCCGTCAACTAGGCGTGGCTAGTTGGCGAATTAGACGTGCCTAGTTGGCAAACTAGACGTGGCTAGTTTTTGGGGGCTTCATTGAGGCTTGCCTCCTTCGACGTATGGCCAGCCCTCTTTATCCCATTTGATCGGGGATAGGAAGAGTGGTCGGCTGCCTGGTCTCCTGCTTCCCTGAACATGACAATGGTAGAAGATATACTCGC
>JAFYYO010000397.1 GCA_017557475.1 Bacteroidaceae bacterium | reverse complement strand
TCGTAGAATCGCATCATTACGACCTCCCTTTGAGGTGCTGGCAAGTAATCGAGCAAGTGACGAATGCTTTCGCGAGTCTGGTGATCGATCATCTCGTCTTCGCGAGTGGCATCGCTCAAACGCAGGCTGTTCAAGGCTTTGGGGCTTACTTGGTCTTCACGAACGGTCTGTGTGGTTTCGCTCTTACGACCTTGATCGAGGATGAGGTTATGGGCGATGCGAGTCAGCCAAGCGCTGAACTTGCCGCTTGTCTGATACTTGTGGCTGCGAATGGCAACAATGGCACGCTGGAACGTGTCTTGAAAGAAATCGTTCGCAGCATCGGCATCCTTTACCAGAAAGAGGATATAGGAATAAATGTACGCTTGATGGCGCTCAAGCAAAACATCAAATGCACTATCGTTACCTTCTTCATACAATACTACCAACTCATGGTCGGTCATTGCAGATAATTGATTCATTACGTCTCAAACTTTGGTTTTGGAGTAATGTTTTTAGTCGATAGGCAAACGGTTTTAGTGCGTTAATTATTGTTTTGACGATGCAAAGTAATGGTTTTTTCTTTATATCTGCAAGGATTTTCTACATTTTTTTACGTTTTGTGCAACGAAAAAGTACGATTTGCAGGGCGTTTTGCACAAAAACGCTTAACTTTGTGCAGTTTTTAAGAAGAAATAGACACTTAAGTCAATATGAACACTAGAGAAGAGAAGTTGCAGGCTTTTGGTCGCTTGCTCGATGTGATGGATAACCTTAGAGAGAAATGTCCTTGGGATCACAAACAGAGCAACGAGAGTCTTCGACCTAACACAATAGAGGAGACGTTTGAGCTTTGCGATGCTCTACTGAAGGATGATGTGAACAACATCGAAAAGGAATTGGGCGATGTCCTGCTCCACATTGTCTTCTACGCAAAGATTGCCAGCGAGAAAGGTCAGTTCGACATAGCCGACGTTTGCAATAAACTTTGCGACAAGCTAATCTTTCGTCATCCTCATGTTTATGGCGATGCTGTGGCTAAGACGGCTGGCGATGTAGTGATGGCTTGGGAACAAATCAAGCAGAAGGAGAAGGACGGCAACAAGACGGTTCTGGGAGGCGTCCCCAATTCGCTTCCATCCCTCATCAAAGCCTATCGTATTCAAGATAAGGCGAGGGCTGTCGGCTTCGATTGGGACAAGAAGGAAGATGTCTGGGACAAGGTGAGAGAAGAGCTTGGCGAACTTCAGGCAGAACTTTCGAAGGAAGACAATATGGAGAAGCAAACGGCTGAGTATGGTGACTTTCTGTTCAGTCTCATCAATGCGGCAAGGCTTTACCACATCAATCCCGACAATGCCCTTGAGCACACAAATCAGAAGTTCATCCGTCGCTTTAATTATGTGGAGCGGAAAGCAAAGGAGCAAGGACTCGAACTCAAGGAAATGACGCTTGCCCAGATGGATGCTCTTTGGGACGAGGCAAAGAAGATGGAAGCATAAAGGAATGTAAATGCCGAAAAAGGTAATTGTAATAGGAGCTGGAATAGCCGGATTGTCTGCCGCGTTCTATTCGCGGCGTAAAGGCTTTGAAGTGACTGTGTATGAGCAGGGTAATTGCCCTGGCGGTGTCTCTACTAGCTGGATTCGTCGCGGCTTTACATTCGATGGTGGCATCCATTGGCTGGTAGGAAGTTCGCCGCGTTTCCAACCTTTCCACAAGAGATGGGTTGAGACGGGTGCATTGCAGGCAAACAATCATGTGGTTTATGCCGACCCTGTGTTTGTGTTCAAAAGCGGAGACGTGTCTCTGCATCTTTGGTGCGATATCAACCATCTCGTGCAAGAACTCATCGACTTCGCTCCTGAAGACCGCAAGGCTATCCTTGCCCTTCGCCGTCATGTGAGAATCATCGCTACTTATATGCCTGCACCACATGGACTTTTGGACTGGGCAAAGAGAGTCACTATGTTGCCCGTCTTTGTTCCGCTGATGTATCGTCTGTTGCGCACCTCTACGCGACAGTATGTCGAGCGGTTCAGGAATCCATACGTTAAGGAGATGCTTTCCTCTGTCTTGAACCTAGAGCAAAATGCCCTTTCACTTATTGGCACTTTGGTGGGATATACTTATGGGGATAATGGCTATCCCACAGGAGGGTCGAGACGTTTGGCTGACAACATGGAGCAGACCGTCCTGCAAGCTGGTTGCCATATTGTCTATAACACAAAAGTGGAGAAGGTCAGCATCAGTGAAGGTCAGGTAAGAGGGGTAATGGTGAACGGAGTTTTGGAGCCGGCCGACTATGTGATTGTGGCTATGGACACTTGCACGGCATTGCGAACGCTTTTTGACCAGCCGCTACAGGAGAAGTGGGCTACTAAACTGGCAAAGGGCGTTGACTCTGAACACTGTTCGCTTCTTTCGCTTGGGGTGAAGAAAGACCTAAGCTATCTGCCTTTTGCCTTGCGCATTCATATGAAAGAGTCTGTCAAGATGGCTGGTCAGGAATACACGACGCTTTGGGTATACCACCATAGTGGTCAGGACGGCTATGCTCCCGATGGCTGCTCTTCGCTGACGGTTCTCTTTCAGGGCGACACCTACGATTACTGGAATGCGGCTAAGAACGATGGCACTTATTCTGCCAAGAAGCAAGCCTTCATGCAAGAAGCGCAGCAGATCTTGTCGGCCTATCTCCCGGAAATAGATGGCAATATAGTAATTGCTGACCTTGCTACGCCCATTACCTACGAACGGTATTGCAACTGCTACAGGGGCGGATATATGAGCATTTGGCATGCCAAGCAGAATCCTTTCCATGTTCCCGCCAAGAGCCGCACTATTCGTGGCCTGCACTTTGCCGGGATGAGGACATTTATGTCGGGTGGTTTGCCCGTCTCTTTGGAGAGCGGGTATAAGGCAGCCCGGTCTTTGTAGCAAGGAAACGCAATATAGAGAGGGAGGGAATAAAAATAAGAAGAGCAGAAAATGCTCTTATGCATATCTGCTCTTCCGCCGAAACTTCTTTTTACCTTAAAGCCTGTTATTTATTCTGTTTCGGTCTAGGACCTCCCCTGCGAGGCCTGTCTTGTTGTCCGCCAAATCCTTCCAGCATTTTTCTGTGGAACTGGTCTTCAGCGCACATTGCCTTGTATACTTTCTGCGGTGGAACCACCGTACACATCTTCTTGTAATAGTTAACCTCCAGCTTGGCCATCTCTACGCCTAAGTCTTTGACCTTCTGGATGATAATAGCGTAGTCCTTGTCGGCACCGGTTTGCGGAGCATTCTTCTTGAGTTGGAAGATTTGGCGTTGCAACCCTCTCTGTTTGCCCTTCATCTCGAAGTAGATGGGGTAGAAGGCTTGTGCCTCAGCTTGCGTGAAACCTGCTTCGGCTGTCACATAGCTCTCGAGCTTTGCCTTGAACTCTTGTGGATTGAACTTGCCTTGCTGTTGTTGCTGAGCCATCATAGTGATGCTGAAAAGCAGTAGGCAGAACGATAGTAATTTCTGTTTCATGTTCTTATTCAGCTTCTGTTAATAAATATGATGCGATACTCATATTGTCAATCATGGAGTAGTCGAGAGCATCTTCGATGTACTGGATGTTCTCGGCTTCCGCCATTTGTGTTTTGTAGCGACTCTCGAAGAACCAACCGCCTGTTGCTACAAAACCAACGAGAACAGCTGCTGCTGCCCATCGCCATACCAGATGATGACGCTTTCTTCTAGGCACACGGCTCATCACCTTGTCCGTCAGACCTTCGAAATAGCCTTCTGGGACGGTGAAGTGAGTCTCCCCTCCAAAGCGCTCAAGAAGCTTTGCTTCCAACTCTTCTATGTTATAGTCTTTTGTCATCATTCTACCTGTTAGATATATAATAATGTAAAAGGTTTAATCAAGATTATCAAAAAATGCAGAAATTTTTCTTACTGCGTGATGATAGGATGCTTTCAGGGCTCCGATGCTTGTGCCGAGCAGGTCGCTCATGTCCTCGTACTTCATTTCGTCGAAGTACTTCAGGTTGAAGACGAGCTTCTGCTTCTCGGGCAGGGTGCCGATGGCTTCCTGGAACTGCCTTTGCAGCTCGTCGCCGTCGAAGTAGCTGTCGCTTGCAAGCGTGTCGGCTATGCTTCCTTCCTCTTGGTCTAGGCAAAGCACTTGCTTTTTCTTCGAGAGATGATTGAGCGACTCGTTTATGGCGATTCGGAAGAGCCAGGTCTGCAAGCGAGATTCCCCTCGGAAACTGTCGATTGCACTCCAGGCCTTGATGAACGTGTTCTGCAGGACATCGTCGGCATCGTCGTGAACAAGTACCATTCGGCGGATCTGCCAATAGAGCGGCTCCTGGTACTCGCGCACCAAACGTGTAAATGCCGACTCTTTGGTCGAAGGGTCGCCCAGTTGCTTAATGAGTGCTTTCTCGTCTATCATCTCTGGCTAATTAGACAAGCACGCTTTTGAAAAGTTTAATGGGTTAAAAAAAACTCCCTCTCTTTTGGAGAGGGAAGGTGAAAGAAAATTACTGTACAGAGATTTTGCGGACCACTTTGCCGACCTTAATCAGGTAGCAACCTTTTGGAAGGTTCAGCGCAAAGGTTTTGTCGCCCGAATCAATACGAATTGTGGCCACCTTTGTTCCCGTCAGGTTGAAGACCTCCATCACCTCGCCATTGGCACCAACAATATGGACATTACCGTCCTTGATGCTGAGTTGGATGCCCGAGGCGCTCATCTCGATACCGTCAGACATAGGTTCTGCCAGCATAGAAATGGGGGCGAAAGCCATCGCCAAAGCAAGTGATATGATATAAATCTTCTTCATCTTGTACAGATTTCGATGCAAAGATAGGCTTTTTCTCTCATTCCTGCAAGCATTTCGAGTAAAAAGTTGCCATTTTCTTCAAGAAAAGTTCAAAAACATGCTGCATAACATACTTTCAAGGGCAATAAGTCTTTCCGAAACGACTCACGTTATCTTTACCAACATAACACGTTATCTTTGCAATCATAACACGTTATGTTTGCCCACGACACACGTTATCTTTGGCGATGACACTGGTGTCGTTTGAGAACTATCATGTAGGTCTGCTCCAACTAAGCCTTCAATCCCGCTCTACCAAATGTCTTCCGGTTTCTCAGGGTTGTCGTAGATTTCCTTCGGACAGTACTCGATGTGGTCCATATAGAACTCGGCCGTTTCGGTGTCGAGCACGGACTTCATCTTCAGGTAGTAGGTCTTGTCGGGGTCGAGGGTCTGGCGTGTGACGATTCGACGGACGATATTGCGATTGACGTTTGCCCTAGCAGTTGTCCCCGGATTCTTGAGGATGAGGATGCTTTCCTCGCCTTTCATGAAGCCGCAGTTGCGCATCTGCTTGTCGGCTTCTGCATCTGCATCATCGTCGGTGCCTGTATCTGCTATCCAACCGGTAATGGGATCAACTCCTCCAAGAGTAAGGTTGACGGGAATACCTGTGGCCGGCATGGCATCGAGACGGTCTCCGAAGTAGAACTGGGCAATACCTCTGGAGCTATTCGTAAGGATGCGATAACGTACTTCGTAGGTTCCACGCTTCGGAACCGGTGGTAGCGTGAAGACGAGTTCCCATCTGCCTACGCACTTCACTTCGTCGCCACAAAGGCTTCCGAACTTGTAATCGTACGCGTTATAATAGACAAAGGTAGAGCCTTCGTTGATGCTCAGGTTGCCGATATACTTGTATTCTGCGTCGTCGGGGAAGTGCACCCATTGGTGTCGAGCATCTTTGAGGCTGGTCCGACGGATGTCGTTATTCATCACTTCGGGGAAGAAACTCATGCAATCCATTCGGATTCGGGTTCGTCCCAGGTTGTTTCGCGTTTCCTCGTCGTAGGCGATAGGAGCGTCTATTTCGTAGAGGTATCCGTTGAGAGCAGTTCTCTTATCGAGGTCGATGTCTTCCCTCATTACTCGCGAGCCGACCTTGTTGGGGTCGCAACCAGTCTCGTGTCCTGTTCCGTGACGCTCATTATCGAGGGTAGGGAAGCGGTTGAGATAGACGCCATTCGACTCCGCACTCTCGAAAATCTTCAGCAGCCTTCGCTTTCCCATCGTGACATAATACTCCATTACGGGAATCGAGAGGCGACCAGGAGAAGCGACATAATCGTAACCTTTCTCGTTAAAGTGAAAGACGAGCCTTTCCGGAGCCAGCTTGAAGGGCAGAATATGGTAGGTCGTCCACTGGTAGAGCAAGTTGGAGGGATTGGTGTAATCCGTATTTGTAGTGGCTTCCGGATAATAATTATGCGAGTCTACCCATGCCTGAACCTCTTCCGGAGTTATCTCTTCGGCAGGCTTTCCTATCGCTTCTTGCCAGAAGTTATCCGATTCGGCAAATATGGTGAAGCCGTACTTCCTGTGCTCTGGGGCATAGGAATAGCCGCCATCCATTGTCTTAAGGCCTCGAGCTGGCGTCTTCTCCTCTATCATTCCCGTCTGGTAGAGGTTCTCGTAAACCTCGTCTCTTATCTTCGAGAGCGTGTCCATCAAGCCGCAAGCCTGAATGATACGGGACATTACGACAAAGCCAGTTGCCTCGCCTTCGAGCTGTTCCTGCAGGATGGTCTTCAGGGTTACTTGTCTTGGGGCGATAACTCTCTCCATTTGATGGATAACGCCATTGATGGCAGGAATGTCGCGATTGCGTGAGTTGATAGGGTAGATGCGGTTGATGTAAATGCTATCAGGGTCTTTTGGACGATAAACACTCAGTTTTATGTCGTTCATGTTTGGTCGTCCGAACTCGTCATTATTGTTTTGAGGGAAGTTGACGGTCTCATAGTATTCGTAGTCTCCGCCGTCAATAATGCTGTTATAGACGATGACCTTCATGATGCTGTCCCGCAGTCTTTCGGTTTCGAAGCTGTCCCAAGTCGGTTCTTCGATATAGCCTTCTTCCACCAAATCTTGCAGGTAGAGGGTAATCGCTTCGTCTGTCGGAGCAAAACAAGTATAATTGCCGCGAGCGCTAAGAAGTTGGAAAACAGTACTCTTGCTTCGTCTGCTTATGGGAACAAGCCCGAGCAATCGGACATATTCGCTGTAGTCTTCGTGCTTCTGAAGGTAGCTGAGTATCGTTTCCTCCCTGAAAACATATCGGGCAGAGGTGTCGATATCCTCCGTGCAAGCACAGAGAAGTAAGATGTAAGATGTAAGAAGTAGGATGTACTTTTTCACGTTGTTTGCCTCAAAAGTGTTACTATTTTTGCGCAAAGTAACGAAAAAGTATTAAATCTTGCAAGTTTTCTGCAAAGAAAATGCAAGAAAAGCGGATATTTTCTCAATCCCTAATCCCTAGTCTCTAATCTTTAATCCATTCAGCGAGGGATTTCTATGACTTCGAGGTCGCTAAAGTTTCCGTTTCCAACAGTAAAGCGAACGAGGGTACGAACCTGGTGCCAACCTTGCAGACCTGCAGCTCCAGGATTGATGTGAAGCAGTTTCAATCGCTCGTCATACTGCACTTTCAGGATGTGACTGTGTCCCGAGATGAAGAGTTTAGGCGGGTTCGCGAAGATTTGCTGCCTGATTCGAGGGTCGTAATTGCCTGGATAACCGCCAATATGCGTCATGAGAACATCGGCTCCTTCGCAAGTCCAACGAAGCTTTTCGGTATAGAGCCTTCGCAAATCTCCCCCGTCACAATTGCCATAGACGGCTCTTAAAGGTCGAAACTCTTGCAGTTTCATAGCCAATTCGAGCGAGCCGATATCGCCTGCATGCCATATCTCGTCGCAACTCTCGAAGTACTCAAGATAGCGATTATCCCAATAAGCATGGGTGTCACTCAGCAGTCCAATCTTCATTAGCGGCCCCCCTCCTGCTCCCCCAAGGGTGAGAGACCTGAGACATCCCCCTCGGGGGCTTGGGGGGCCGTTCTTTTTATTTTACGAATCATATAAACCAGCATGCAAGTGGCTGCCACGAAGCTGATTGTATCGCTTATCGGCATCGAGAGCCAAACACCGTCCAATCCCCACCATTTCGGCAAGATGGCAAGCAAAGGAATGAGGAAGAGCATTTGCCGCGTAACACTCAGGAAGATACTCTTACCTGCGTGACCGATGCTCTGGAAGAAGTTTCCGATGACCATCTGAGCACCCACCAACGGGAAAGCTGCCACAACAAAATGGAAGGCGCGAACTGCCTTATGGGTCAACTCGGGACCTGCTCCGAAGATATGAATCACGGGAGCTGGAGCGAGTTCGCCTGTCAGGAAGGCCAGGAAAGAGATGCTCGTCGCCCCAATAATGCCGTATTTCAGTACTCTGAAGACGCGGTCGTTCTTCCTCGCACCCCAGTTGTAGCCCACGATTGGCTGCATTCCCTGCACCAGACCCATCACGACGGTTACAAACAGAAAGACCACTCTGTTCACGATTCCGTAGGCTCCGATGGCCATATCGCCGCCATATTGGAGCAGACGATTGTTGCAAATCAGTACCACCAAGCAAGCGCAACTGTTGAAGAGGAACGGGCTGAGACCGATTGCGAGACACTGGCGGACGATATCGAGCCTGAGCCGATAGATGCCTCTGCGAAGATGGAGGAGTTCCGTAGGTCGGCTGAAGAGTCTCAACTGCCAGCAGAAAGCGATGGCTTGAGCAATTATGGTGGCCCAAGCAACACCTTGAATGCCCCATTTGAACACGAAGATGAAGAGCGGGTCGAGTATGCAATTGACGATTATCGCGAGGAAAGTGCACCCCATAGCCAAGCGCGGATGACCTGCACTCCTCAGTATCGCGTTCGAGCCAAAGTAGAGGTGCGTTATCATATTGCCAATCAGGATGATAAGCATATACTCTCTTGCGTATGGAAGCGTCACGTCGCTTGCGCCGAAGAGGTACAGAATGTTGTCGAGGAAAGGCAGACAGGCGAATGTGAAGATGATGCCGAGAAGGACATTCAGGCTGATTGTGTTGCCCAAGATATGCTGAGCTTCATCGTATTTTCCTTGCCCCAGACGAACGCTTATCACAGTACTTGCACCCACGCCAACCATCGCTCCGAAGGCAGCCGACAGGTTCATGAAGGGACTTGCCACAGCCATTCCGCTAATTGCTTCGTCGCCCAAGCCCTGACCCACAAAGAT
>JAFYYO010000396.1 GCA_017557475.1 Bacteroidaceae bacterium | reverse complement strand
TAGGGATTTATTGAGTTCTTCAGGCGAGAGAAGTTGTTGCTCGCCTGTTGTCATATTCTTGAGCATCACCTTTCCTTCGGCCATTTCTGTCTCGCCAGTCATGATAACGAAGGGAATGCCTTTCTGGTTGGCATATTGCATCTGCTTCTTCATCTTGCTGGCTTCGGGGTAGATTTCGCAGCGAATGCCCTGCTGACGAAGGTTTGCGAGGATGGGAAGCGAGTAGTCTGTTTCCTTCTCGCCAAAGTTGATGAAGAGAACTTGCGTAGCCGTCGTGACCTCTTCTGGGTAAAGGTTCAGCTGATTGAGGACATCGTAGATGCGGTCCGCACCAAAGCTAATCCCCACTCCACTCAAGCCAGGCATTCCGAAGATGCCAGTCAAGTTGTCATATCGACCGCCTCCTGTTATTGAACCAATCTCGACATCCAAAGCCTTTACCTCAAAGATGCAGCCAGTATAGTAGTTGAGTCCTCGAGCAAGCGTCAAGTCAAGTTCGAGTTGAGAGTTAAGGGTGTTGAGCTTTGAGAGCACATATTCGACCTCATCTATGCCTTTCTGCCCTATCTCGCTACCGGCCAAGACTTCTCGCATCGTAGCAATCTTCTCGGCATTCGAGCCGCTGAGGTTGATGATGGGCTGCAACTTCTGGATAGCTTCTTCGCTGATACCGTCCTCGCTAAGCTCTTCGTTCACGGCGTCGAGGCCAATCTTGTCGAGCTTATCGATAGCAACCGTAATATCGACTATCTTGTCGGCTTCGCCAATCATCTCAGCTATTCCGCTGAGAATCTTGCGGTTGTTTATCTTGATGCAAACGCGAATACCAAATCTGCGGAACACCTCGTCGATAATCTGCATCAGTTCCACTTCGCAGAGCAACGAGTCGCTTCCCACCACATCGGCATCGCATTGATAGAACTCACGATAGCGTCCTTTCTGCGGACGGTCGGCTCGCCAAACAGGTTGAATCTGATAACGACGGAACGGCAAAGTCAGTTCCTCTCTATGCTGAACGACATAACGGGCAAAAGGAACAGTCAAGTCATATCGCAAGCCCTTTTCACAAAGCTGAGCTGCAAGGTGTCCTGTCGCTCCGTTTGCAAGGTCGTCGGTCGAGATTCCACGCAGGAAATCCCCGCTATTCAGGATTTTGAAGAGCAGTTTGTCGCCTTCTTCGCCGTACTTGCCCATGAGGGTCGAGAGGTTTTCCATCGCTGGCGTCTCGATTTGCTGGAATCCGTAGAGCGAATAGACCTCGCGAATCGTGTTGAAGATGTAGTTTCGGCGCGACATTTCCTGCGGTCCGAAGTCGCGCGTCCCCTTTGGTATGCTTGGTTTTTGTGCCATTTTCTATTCCTTTATTCTATTTGCGGGTGCAAAGATACAATTATTAATTCAAAATTGTTTAAGTCTTCCTATTCAATTTCTTTCTTACCGGCTCGTCGTAGAAGAACATGCAAAGCAGAGCGAGGAACAGAGCTGCCACGATGGTGATGATGGCTGCCATCCACGGCTGAGAGCACGTTTCGTAGGAGAATCCGCTCTTCTGAACCCATGAGATATAAAGGTAAACCAACGGGAAATGGACGACATAAAGCGGATAAGACAAGCGTCCGAGCAAAGAGACCGCCTTCTGCTGCTTGCCCTCCACCACGCCTCTTGCGCCAAACCAGATAATCGTGGGGAAGAACGAGAAGATGCAAATCAGCTGGTATATCGTTTCAGCATCCTTGTTTACCAAAGAAGGAAGTCCCAGAAGCACGATGAGAGCAAGGCTGCAAAGCAGGAACATAGGCTGCCGTAAAGGCTTGGGTTGGCGTTCACGGAACACCCTTGCCATCAGCAAACCCATCGGATAGGCATAGAGCATCCTGAGCGCTCCTCCGCAGAAATTCACGGGTTCCGACGACCAGCCGTAAGCGATTCCGCCATCTTCCGTCAGCAAAGCAAAGCCGGCAATCGAGATGATACTGCAAGCTACCCACACCCTCAGCCATTTCGTGGAGAGTTTATGAAGCAAAAGGCCGTAGAGCAGACTGCCCACATATTCGAAGAAGAGCGACCATTGCGGACCGTTCAGCGGGAAGATTTCCGTGTTGCCTCGCACCTCCACTTTCGCTGGAGAAGGAATCATGAAGAGCCCCAAAAGCGCACAAAGCATAAGCCCCTGAATGGAAACCTCCGAGCCGTCCCACTTCGTCATGCCCTGAATGATGAAGCAAACGGCGCCAATCAGCGCGCCCATCACAACCATAGGATGCAGACGAACGAGCCTCCGCTTCAAGAAACTGCCGAGAGTCATCGTTCCCCCTGCCTCTTGGAGAGGGCCTTTGGGAGAGGCTTTCCACCTCTTATCGTAAGCATAGCCCATCACGAAGCCCGAGAGGATGAAGAAGAAATCGACACCCAAGAAGCTGTGAAAGAACGCATTGACCGGCTCAGGCCACACGAAAAAGCTCTTCGCATCGTTGAAAACGTGGTAGAAAAGAATCATCAAAGCCGCCACACCACGCAACCCATCCAGAATATCATACCTTGGTTTGTCCATAATTCATGTTTTGAGAGCAAAGATATAAAAAAGATTAGAGATTAAGGATTAGGGATTAGAGTTTTTTCTCATTATTCTAGAAAAAAACAACAAAAGCGGCCACCGTTCCCGATGACCGCTAAAGTTACTTATCTGTTTCCTTTTACTTCACCAAGACCTTCTTGCGCTCCTATCGGTGCTCAGGCGCAGGCGGAGGACTTCGTCGAGCTTCTTCCCGTTCACGATGTTGATACCTTTTTTGATTACTGTCCTGCCATAATGTTCAGGACGGTTACGAGGTCGGCTATGTCGATTACAGGGTTGCCGTTAGCATCATGGTCTCCGTTCACATTTGCATCACCTGCAACTTGTTGACCTGCCATCGCATTCAGGACGCTTACGGC
>JAFYYO010000395.1 GCA_017557475.1 Bacteroidaceae bacterium | reverse complement strand
GGCGGTAGTATCCGCGCTTCTTACAAGAACTGCGCGGGCTTAGCCGCTTGGAACTGGAGCGACAACGCACGGTTCGAGAACGTTTGTAGCATCGTCAGCGTCGATGTTGACTACACTGCCAACGCATCTAACGCAGGCTTCATCGGCTATGCAGCCCGCAGCTGTACCTTTGTCAACTGTCTCTCTGCCATCAAGGTAACTGGCAATCAAGGCTACAATCACGGCTTTGCTGGCTGGGTAACATCGGGAAAGACGATGAACTACGTCAACTGTATCTCCATTGCAGAAGTGGAAACCATGAGCACTTTCTCTTGGGGTAATCCCGCTGAACGTGCCTCTCACACCAATTGCTACTGCCTTCAGCAGGATGCAGATGCAGCAACGCCTCCTAGCGGCTGTACCTATATTACCTACGATCAAGTGGCAACTGGCGAGCTTTGCTTCAAAGCAAATGGCGACCAGACCAGCATCAACTGGTATCAAACGCTGGGACAAGATGCTTATCCCCTGCCCTTCTCTGATGGGCACGAACAGGTCTATGCCGTAGGCGAAGTGAACTGTGCAGGTGTAGCGCTGGGCGAAGTGACTTATAGCAACACCAACGACACGCCGACACCCAAGCACAACGATGTCGATGGCTGGTGCTCCGTCTGCGGTCAACTCATGCAAGACCACATCACACCCAATGCTCAGGGCTTCTATGAACTGGGCAGTGCAGCCGACGTGGAATGGTTCGCAGCAATGGTCAACGATGCACACCAGACAACCATCAATGGTTTGTTGACTGCCGACATTGACTATGAAGGTGTAGTAAACGCCCATACTCCCATCGGCTTGAACACCACATTCAAGTACAACGGCACCTTCGATGGTCAGGGTCACCGCATCAAGAACATGATTATCGACGGCACAAGCAATTTCCAGGGCTTCTTCGGCATCGTTCGCGGTGCAACTGTCATCCGCAACCTCATCATCGACAGCAGTTGTTCTGTGACTGGTCCTTCTGCAATAGGCGGCATTACTGGTGCTGCACAAACAGACGGAGGCTCCCCTCTGGTTATCGAAAACTGTGTTAACGAAGCAACAGTTACTGCAACAAGCGGTTCTGCTAGCGGCATCTTAGGTGTAGGCCAAAGTGCTTATCCTACCATACAGATTAAGAACTGCCTCAACTCTGGCGAGATTACAGGCAATCCCGCAACAGCTTTCTGTGCTTGGATCAACAAGGGAGGCAGCTCTTTGACGAACTGCGTGAACATAGGTGAAATCAATGGCGCAGACTTAGCCAAGTTCACCTATTACGCTCAACTTATCCGTTACGAACCTGGCTCTTTAACGATGACCAATTGCTACGACTTCACAGACTTCGACGATCAAGGCGCAGGTCATCAGGGAACAGATGGTGATTGGCTTACCGACGAACCTCTCGCTAGCGGCGAACTTTGCTTCCTGCTCAACGGCGACCAGTCCGTACTCACATGGAACCAGCGTCTTGGCACAGACGAATATCCCGTACCTTATTATATAGAAGGTGGCCAGGTTTATGCAGGTGGACAACTCAATTGCGACGGCACACCCATTGATGTTGATGGTTACAGTAACACGCCAAGCGGCGAGATTCCTCCTCATGAATACGAGGACGGCTTCTGCGTCAACTGCGGAAAGGGTGACCCAGACTATGCTCCCCTTGAGAACGACTTCCGCATGATTAGCAACGCAAGTCAGTTGTATTGGTTCTCTCGCATGGTCAATGAGTTCGGCAATGCAGGTTGGAACGCTCGCCTCACAGATGACATCGACATGAGCGACTACAACGACCTGTTCGAGCCAATCGGTAATGGAACCAATCCTTATCGTGGACATTTCGACGGTCAGCAGCATCGCATCAGCGAGATGCACATCAACAGCAGCGAAAACTATGCCGGCTTCATCGGTCGTTGCGGCAATGGAGCCCTCATTGAGAACCTATTGCTCGATGAGACCTGCTCCATCAACACGACAGGACAATGTGCCGGACTTGTTGGTGGAACTTACCAGATGAGTGGTTCTGTCACACTTCGCAACCTTGGCAACATGGGTAATGTCTATGCTAGCATTCAGCAAGCATCTGGTATCTTCGGTGCCAACACAGGCAGCCAGACGACCCTCCTCATCGAGAACTGCTTCTGTACTGGAGCTATTGAAGGTGGCTACGATAGTGGTGCGATATCCGGTTGGGCAGGCAGTGGTGGCAAAGCAACTATCAACAATTGCTGGAGTTGCAGCGAAGTTACAGGTTACAGCGAAGGCAAGAACCTCTACTTTGCCCGCGTTACCGACGGTCATCTCTCCAACAACTACTGCACCAGCGAGATTGAACAGCAGGTTGCCCTCATCACTTACGATGAGATCATGGATGGCACACTATGCTACAAACTTAATGGTGACCAGAGCACCATCGCATGGTTCCAAAACCTTGACAACGGTGAAGAGGTGGACGATCAACCTCTGCCCTTCTCCAATGGACATGCTCAGGTTTATCCTAAGGGCAGGATGCTTTGCGATGGCACGATTGACCCATCTGGTATGTCTTACTCCAACAACAACGAGGTCGTCATCCCTGACCATCAGTTTGAGGATGGCTTCTGTACCGTCTGCGGACAAGAAGACCCCAACTATACCGGCTTCCTCTCCATCATCAAGAACGCAAACTTCACCAACGACAGTAACTTCTGGACAGGCAATGAGTTTGCAGTCAGCAATGGTGTAGCTGAGCAGGCAGGCAAGACATTCGACACACATCAGGACATCACCGACCTCGAGAATGGTGTCTATAAGTTGCGCCTGCAGGGCTTCAGCCGTGCTGCTGCCCTCGATAGCGAGGCTTACGAGAACTACGAGGAAGACATGATGCGCAACACATACTACTATGCAGAAAGTGCTGGCAAACGTCAGGCTCGTCGCTTGGTTGATATCACAACTGACGGCAAGGATGCACAGATGAATGGTGGCGTAGGCGAGGTGCAGCTTCCCAATAGCGAGTATGTTCCTGCAAACACTGCTGCTGCAGCTGTCTATATGAGCAAGGGACATTACTGGAACAAGCCGCTCTATCTGGCTGTTACCGACGGCACTCTTCGCATCGGTCTCAGTAATCAGATAAATGCTGCCGGAGCATGGAGCGTCATCGACCGCGTTCGCATCGAGTATGTAGGCAACGATGCTGAGGCATATGCCCTCATTGCCGAGCAGATTGCAGATGAAGCCCAGAACTTGGATGAAGTCTTGGGTCAGGAGACACTCAAGGATGCTTATAGCAATATCATTGAAGAGGCTGAGAGTCTTACCGACATTGATGCCATCCTCGATGCTGCCGACCAGGCAAGCCGTTTGCCCGACCAGATCAAGCTCAGTGTGGCTGCCTACGAGAGCTATGCTACAGCCGTCCAAGCCATTTTAGCTGAATGGGAAAGTCGCGACGACCTCGTTGGTGACGATGCTGACAAGCTTGAAACTTACCTGACGGAAGAGGAAGAACCATCCGACGACTTCCCCAATGGTACGTATTTATATATTATAGAAAACCGCGAGCTCGATGCTGAGCAGCTTGCTGCAGAGATTGCCTTTGCACAACATTTGTTGCAGACCGCAATCCTGAACAGTGCCAGCGAAGGTTCCGACCTCACCTCTCTCATCATTAATCCCAAGTTTAATGACGCTACGGCATGGAATGGCTGGACTGTCACCGAAGGTCGCACTGAGAGCGGTTACAATATGGTACACAACGACGGCTTCACCGATGTATTCCCCGTTGCCGCAGGCTACAACCTCGCATTTGAGGTTAGTCAGGAGATAACAGGACTCTCCGACGGTATCTATGCACTCACCGCTCAAGCCTTCTATCGCCCAGGTGAACGTGGCAAGGGTCTCATCGATGGCTCCGACATCATTCCTGCACAGCTCTTCATTGGTGAGTTCACAACGCCTGTACTGAGCGTCTATGCCGACAAGATTAGCTACGAAAAAGCTATAAATGGTGTCAACTGCCGCTTCGATGCTACTGAGGACGAGACTGCTCCTCATAATGGTGAACAGACAGGCAGAGTCGATTTCGACACAGAAGAAGGCGACGGTTACTTCGTTCCTGATGACGTTCACACGGCAAGCTTTGCCTTCAACGGAAAACGCTATGAGCAGACCGTCTATGGCATCGTCAAGGACGGCAGCCTCTCCCTCGGTATTCGCAACGTCGGCGATCCTTGGCATGGCAAGAATCTGACTGTCTGGGGCAACTTCCGCCTTACCTATTATGGAGAAAGCAGCGTTGCCATCAGTGCTATCCTTGACCAATACAGCGACCGCATCGAGCTTATCGACCTGCAGCGCTATGACCAAGAGTACTACATCAGCCAGTCGCACATTGACGCAATCCGCAACAAGATTGCCGAGGCAAGGAATGCCGACACTGAAACACAACTGCAACTCATCGAGGAGATGAATGCCGAGTTTGCGACCATTCCTGCAAGTGCTGAGATATACAAGCGTTTGCTTGAGCTTGCACGGTTCGCAACAGATATGGTCGACGGCCTTGAACCTGGCGAACTACAAGATGAGCTCGTTGAGATTTATGACGAACTTGAGGGCATTATCGTCGATGGTTCACTGACCGACGAAGAGGCTGAGCAGAAGATTGCAGAGCTGATGACGAATCCCGCTATCGGTGGCGTTGTCTATATTCAAGGCGACCTCTACGACGAAAACAGCGAGAACGAAGCATGGCCATACAACCAGATGTGCTCGCTCTATCCTCTGCAAATGAACAGCGAGGGCAAGTTCGTAGGCTCTGTCACCTTGCAGGATCGCAGCCGTCGCATCAACAACGGCCAGCGTGCAGGCCTCTACTTCCGTCGCATCAACACCATCTATAAGGCTCCCGACGGCACTCGCAGCTTCATCACTCCTGGCCGTCAGCACTTCGACGTACAGGAAGGTGGCAGCGACTTCCAGGCTCTCAATGGTACCTACAACATCGTGCTCGACCTCGACAACATGACTGTCGACTTCGACTTGCAGGATGAGTACAACTGGGACAACGCAGTCTTCGTGACTGGTACGCTCAACAACCGCCAAGGCAGCCTGATGCGCTGGAAGAACGACGAGCAAGTGCCCTTGCAGCATGTGGGTAATGGTAAGTACGTAGGCGTTGTTGACCTCGTCAACGACAACTCCAATCCTTACTGCTCATTCGGCATCATGGCTTGCCGCAGCACTCAGGACATGGTGAACTACAGCACCACAACACGCTCCAGCTGGACAGAGGCTCGCTATGGCAGCGAGACTCAGTACCTCGAGATTACCAGCGGACAGGAAGTGACCGACCTCGTTCGCGGCCTCGACCGCACTTGGCGCATCTCACCTGCAGGCAAGTACCTCATCGAGTTCGACATGGACAAGGCTTCAATGAAGGCTACCCTGCTCGACACGAAGGGCAACGGCAGCGAGAACAATCCTTACCAGATTGCCAACAAGTACGACTTGCAAGGACTGCGCGACCGCCTCATCGACGGCAGAACCACTTATGCTAAGTTCACTGCCGACATCGACATGAAGGGCGAAGGCTGGTGGCCAATGAACAGCACCTTCTATGCTAACAGCTACGATGAAGGTTATGGCAAGGCCATCTCGCTGGATGGTAATGGCTACATCATCAAGAACCTGACCGTTGCTGCACACCCGGACAATGAGTTCGAGGCAGGCTTCTTCGGAGCTCTCAACGGAACTGTCAAGAGCCTGGGCTTCTACAATGCAACCGTCGATGGCGGCAATGCTCCGAGCATAGGTATCCTGGCAGGCATCCTCGGCACTGAAGAGAACGCAGCCATCGTGGAGAGCAGCTACGTACACGGCAAACTCGTGGGAGGCAATCCCAATGGCTCAGCCGGTGCTCTGGCAGGCTCTACGAACGAGGCTACCGTACAGAACGTCTATGTCAACGCTGCCGTCAACTGCAATTGCGGCAACGCTGGCGACCTCATCGGTATGGGCAACGAGGCGCTCACCGTCATCAACAGCTATGCCGCAGGTAAATTCAACAACAGCGAAGCCACTGCAGCCTTTGGCGATTTGAACGGCAGCAGCACTCAGAACGTTCTCTACTTTGGCGTACAGAACCAAGAGGAAATCTGCGACATCGCCAGCCAATGGCAAGGTTGGAACGAGAATGGTAGCATCGGCAACGGCTGGCCTCTGCTCGAGTGGCAGGTACAGCGCGGCGACTATTTAGCTCTGTGCGGCTTTGGCATAAGGGGTGACGTGAACGTTGACGGCACTGTAGATATTGCCGATGCAGTAAGCGTACTCAATGCAATGGCAGGTCAGCAAGTAACAGGCAATGCCGACGTCAATGGCGACGGCGTGGTTGATATTGCCGACCTCGTAACTGTCCTGAACATCATGGCAGGTCAGTAATAAGCACTCAAGTGGTAGCTATAGTTACTCAGCACCTATAGTTACCATACAAATCCAGCCCCTTGCAATTCTTTCGCAGGGGGCTGTTTTTTATGCTCCGTGTTATGTCTCTCAACTAGGCGTGCCTAGTTTGCCAACTAGCCGTGTCTAGTTTGCCAATTAGGCGTGTCTAGTTGACGAATTAGCCACGCCTAATTTGCCCACCTCACTGCCAACGCATGAAAACAAAAACAGCCCGCCTGACCACAACGGCCAAACGGGCTGCTCTATTATAACATTAGTGCTTCTCTCCATTGCTCCCCCTTATGGGGGAGTAAGAGGGGGTCCGGTGCTGGCGATGCCAGTTTACCATTCCTCATCCCAGAGGCTCGTGCTCTCTTTAGTCAAGCCATAATCTGAAGCATTGCCATCTTGCAATCCACCTACGAGGTTGCCATTTCCATCTTCGTGAAGGTCTGCTGATCCTGTAAGGATATGGTGAGCAGGTGTCAAACCTATCACCATTGACTCTGGTATAATATATGTCTTCTTCATCACTTCAGAATCTTTTTGCCATTCACAATATTAATACCCTTTTGCAACTTCTGGATGCGTTGACCTGCAAGATTATAAATCTCTCCCTCTCTTGAGGAGAGGGCTGGGGTGAGGCTTATGCCCGTCGGATCATCCTCAAGGCAGATAGCAAAACTCTTTACTCCATTTCCCGTAATAGCAGGGATGTAAGCCTTGTGAGCAGCAAGAGTCGTATAGTCTCCAGCCTTATAGAAACCAGCAGCACCATTCTTGACATTCAGGATGTAGTCATTACTGTTCAGTGTCGTCTGCTCGTTGACACCAACCAGACAGTTATTCTCCACAGCAGAAGCAGAAGCAATCACAGGAACATTAGCTGTTGCACCGCCACTAGCCACCAAGAGCAGACCTGTGTTAGCAGGAACCTGAGTAATGGGAGTAAAGGTCAAAGCTGTTCCTTCTAACGTACCAACATAAGCAGTAATCTCTGTGTCTCCGAAGTCAAGAGCATACTCGCTGCAGTAGGTAGCATAACCAACATCACTTACAGTCACTGTCTGATGCGACGGAGCAACGTACTTGTACAACTGGATTGCTTGCTGACTTGTATAGCTTGAAGACTTAAAATAACGGAAACGATTTTCTGATGCTGCCTTATTAAAGCGAAGATATGAAATATTGTTATCTTTTTCGCATTTAATATACACATTGCCACTAACATCGAATTGCAAACTATTCGTGTAGAGATCCGAGTAACTACATTTAAGGGCATTATCACTCGAATTATTTCCTATATATTTCCCTGAGGTACCCCTTATGCTATATCCTCCTGCCTTTTCAGTAATGATAAAGGTCGCAGCCATATTAGATGAAGATGCCTCAATTCTGTCATTGGAGATTGTTACAGAGATGCCATTGCCCACGACATCTGGTGCCTCCAAAGCTCCATTAAGGGCTTTACTCCCTCCCTCATATACAATTAAATAAGTTCCTCCGACCTCGAAGCCAGCCATTGACATAACCTTTGTAAAATAACCGCCTTCGCTAACAGGACCAGGAGTGCTATCATCCACTGTAACAGTAAATGTCACACTGCCTGCAGAATAAGTACCATCGGCAGCCTGGCTGACAGTTATTGTCTGAGCACTTGGTGTTACCTTAACAGGAGTTACCGTTATTGTGTTTCCGCTAACACTTGTTGTCACATACTGGCTCGAGCTTACCGTCACAGCTCCTGTGCTTGATGTCGTATAACTAATAGTCTTTGCTTCACTATCATTATAGAGGTCAAAGGAAAGACTCGTTGGAGAAAGAGCAAGGTCGCTTGGAGTGAGCGAAGGTGATGTCACTTCAACAAGTTTATACAGCTGAATGTCTTGTTGAGTGCTAGTGAAGTAGCGGAAGCGAGATTGGTCGACACCGGCATTATAGTAAAGATAAGTTTCATTGCTTCGGATGTAAACATTACCTTGAACGTTGAAAGCTATTTCATTTATAAAGCTATCTGATGTACTACTTTTAAGACCATTGGATTTTGAGGTATTGCCAATATAATAGCCTGAAGCACTCTTTACACTATATCCTCCCGTCTTTGCTGTAATAGTGAAGGTAGAGGCCATGATGGTTTGAGTTGCCTCTATCTTTTGGTCAGAAATAGTTACAGAGATATTGTTGTTAGCAGCATCAAGTGTTGTCAAAGATCCATCGAAGGCCTTACCTCCAGCCTCATATACAATTAGATAAATACCCCCACTTTCAAGGTCATCCGTTGATGTAATCTTCGTAAAGTAGTCGCTCTCATTACCTTGACCACTACCACTGCCGCTGTCATTGTACTCCGTGCTCCATGTCGTAGGCTGTATATAATTGTTGTAGTTGAATTCTGTGTCTTTGCATGAGCCCCAGATGTACTGCTCAAGGCCAGGATAGTCGATGAAGGGATTGCGGTTGCCTTGAATGCCTGCCACAGCCGTATTACGGGCTATCTCCTTATCGCTCACTCTGTCATCCTTTGCCCACTTCAGCAACATATTCAGCTGCCAAGTCTGGAAGCCTGGGTAAGTGCTACCATCGATAGTTGCTCGTACTCCATCAGCATTTCCTGCATACCAGTCTGCCAACTTCTCTTCGTAGCAGGTTATCATATAAAAATATGTACGCGCGAAGTCACCTTTGTATTCATCATTCGGTTCGAACACTATGCCTGTGTAACCAGAATAGGTACAAGTGCCTAGCTTGCTGAATTCGTTGGCAGACTTGTATTTGTTGCCACTAGTTGTGCCGAAAGGATAGTTGGAACGCTTGTTGTTCACAAAACCATCGGTTGGGTACATGTGATGCAAGTCGGTGTACATAGGCATCACTTCTCCACCGAACCAACTCTTGGGGAACGAGTGTTCGCGATTATAGACATCGCCCTCTTGGGAGTAGCTGCCTGCTTGGTCTGTACCGAACTCGAAATTCGTAATGTTCGAGTACATGTCCCACACCTTGCCGTCGCTACGCTTGTCCGTAGTGCGAAATGCCGTCCAAAGATAGTCGTACGACTTCTCTGTGTGATTATAGATAATGCCACACAATGCAGTCTTTAGGGCAGCGCC
>JAFYYO010000394.1 GCA_017557475.1 Bacteroidaceae bacterium | reverse complement strand
TGCTTCTACTTCGAGCGGCTTCTTCTTGAACGCCTCTCCTACAACCTGGAATCTCAAATCGTTTGCCATAATTCAGTTTGTTTTGATGATGAATATGCTATTTTCTGTACCTTAAACTTACATCTTGTAAAGTTTCTGCTGCAAAGGTAGCGCATTTTGTCATTTTATACAACGTTTTATGTGCAGAATGTTCACATTTTATAATTTTTCTTGACATAGGACAAGAAATGCAGCATAAAAGGTCGATGGGAACAAAACGAAATTAGACAAATGATAACTCTTTTGTCCATTTCTCTTTCTATTTGACACTTTGGAATTTGACATGAAACGGAGTCGTTTTGATAAGAAAACGCCTCGAAAACGACCTTAACTGGGGTCGTCAGCCAACTTAACAGGGAGCGTTGGCAAACATAACAGGGAGTGTTTTCAATCATAACGTGCTTAGTTTGGCAATTTGACGTGTTTAGTCGGCCATCAAAACAGGCGAAAATCAGTCTTTTTGCACATCAAAAGAGAGGTTTTGACCAGCCTATTTTGAAGTCGAAATTTATAAGCCCTGCATCCTCAATTGGTTGCAGAAAATCGAAGCACTCTCATTGTCCTTACCCTAGGTACAGGCCTTCCAATTTCACGCGCTTCTTTGAGGGTTATGAAAATTCAAAGTGTAAGCGAATCTGCCCTATTCGATGACATTTTGTCAATTTCATTAAAAGGAACTTTTTCTGCAAAAACGAGGCAAAGTCAAACGAAAATGCTTATCTTTGCATATTATAAAGAGGAATCCATCAAACGATGAAGCAGGAAATCAACCCTAAAGATACAAGCCGGGCATATGCCTTCGACATGTGGATGAAATCATCGATGCCGATGGTGACGCTGATGAAAACGTTTGACGTCAGCCATTTGCTGAAGGTCCGCAAGCAGTCAGGTTTGAAGTTCAAGGCTGCGAGTAAGCGAGAGCAAAGCGATGCTCGCATCAGCTCTGCCGAGCATGAGCAGGCTCGAATGAAATTCAATATGCTGATGTGCTGGTGTATCGGCAAAGCTGCGAGTCAGGTAAAGGAGTTCTATGTGTTGCCTGAAAATGGCAAGTTGTTCCGCTACGACAAGCTCGCCATCAACGTTATTGTGGGCAATTGCAATGGTGGCATCAGTTGGTGCGACATTCCTTTCTCCGACGATTTGCAGCAATTCAACCATGATTATCTGGAACTGACAGTTAAGACCGCCAAAGAAAGCAAGAACACTACGCTCGAAGGCTACATGGTTATCGGCACTTCTGCTGTGGTTCAGACGGAACTCGACTGCATCGTGAACCAGTACAACGGCATCTACAACAATCCGTTCCTGGCTTGGGGCAAGTATCGCAAAGGTCTGTTCAAGACGACCTTGCCTGTGTCTTTCCAATTCCATCATGTTCAAATGGACGGAGCACAAGCAGCCTGCTTCCTGGATGGCTTGCAGAGAGCTATTAAGACTTTATCTTTGAAATAAAGGCATCAACTTTCTTGGCGGTCTCGAGGCCTGAGGCGATGGCTCGGACGACAAGCGAAGCTCCGTTGGCAGCATCGCCGCAAACGAAGACATTCTCTGGATATTGAGGATGTTCAGGCTTCAGGAATCCCATTGCCAGAAGGACAAGCTCTGCCTTGATGACTTCTGGTTCGCCTGCCTCGACCATAATAGGCCTGCCGCCTTCTGGATTGGGTTTCCAATCGATAGGCTGCACTTTGACTCCCGTAACATGACCTTCTTCGCCAAGGAACTCGAGGGTGTTGATGTTCCAGCGACGCATACAACCCTCTTCGTGACTGCTAGTGGTCTTGAGGATAACGGGCCAGTTGGGCCAAGGAGTCGCAGGATTGTGTCCGACAGGCGGCTTCGGCATAATCTCAATCTGGGTGACGGACTTGCAGCCTTGCCGATGAGCAGTACCGATACAGTCGCTTCCTGTATCGCCTCCACCGATAACGAGGACGTCCTTGCCCTTAGCTGTGATGCGCTCTTCCTTCGAGAACTCCATTCCAGCAAAGACGCGATTCTGTTGCGAAAGCAGTTCGAGAGCAAGATGAACACCTTTCAACTCGCGACCAGGAACATTTAGGTCTCGGGCAGTAGGAGTGCCTGTGGCGATAACGATAGCCCCCCACCCGGCCTCCCCCGAGGGGGAGGAGTCTTTACTTAGTTCATCAAGGGCTTTAAGAAGATTCTCGATACCCTCCCCTCGGGGAGGGATGGGGAGGGGGCTGTTATACTTGAACTCGATGCCCTCGGCTTCCATTACTCGGATTCTGCGGTCGATAATCTTCTTATTCAGTTTGAAGTTAGGAATGCCGTATCGAAGCAAACCGCCGGCAGCCTCGTTCTTCTCGAAGATTGTAACCTTATAACCTTTATGGTTGAGAGCATTGGCAGCAGCAAGACCTGCAGGACCAGAGCCGACGACTGCTACTCTTTTGCCATTTCGCTTGGGTTGCTCTATCGTTACATAGTCCTCAAGGAAAGCTCGTTCCACAATGGCAGCCTCGTTCTCGCGATTCGTGACAGCCTCTCCTGTCGTATGATAAAGCACGCAAGCCTTCTCGCAAAGAGCCGGACAGATGCGACCTGTAAACTCGGGGAACGGATTGGTCTTCGTCAAGAGCTTGTAGGCCGTTTCCCATTCGCCACGATAAAGCGCATCGTTCCATTCAGGGTCTTTATTCCCGAGCGGACAAGCCCAATGACAGAAAGGCACACCACAATCCATACAACGACTTGCCTGTTCCTGTCGGTCGCGAGTATTGAGTGTCTGCTCCACCTCGCCAAAGTCGTGAATGCGGTCGTGAACAGGACGATAGCCAGCCTCCTTACGAGGCACAGTCAAAAATGCTTTCGGGTTTCCCATCTTATATATTGAACATTGATGATTGAACATTGAACATTAATAATCGCGTTGCACTTCTGCAATCTTGCGTTGCAGTTCCTGCATCTTCTCTTCCTCGAGGACGCGCTTGTATTCGATGGGCACGACTTGGATGAAGTCTTCCACATAACGGTTCCAGTCGTCGAGCATTCGACCAGCAAGCGGACTGCTTGTATGGAGATAATGACGGCGGACGAACTCGAGCAACTCCTTGCGACTTGCCGCATCCTCGACGAGTCCGAGTTCCACCATATCCATATTGCAGAAGTAGTCGAAAGTGTGGTCGCGGTCATAAACATAAGCCACACCTCCACTCATACCTGCAGCAAAGTTGCGACCAGTCTTGCCCAGCACCACAACTCGACCTCCAGTCATATACTCGCAACAATGGTCGCCTGCACCTTCGACGACGGCAATGGCTCCAGAGTTGCGGACTGCAAAGCGTTCGCCAACTTGTCCATTCACATAAAGTTCGCCGCTGGTTGCGCCATAGAGACCTGTGTTGCCTGCAATGATATTGTCTTCTGGAGTGAAGTCCTCGCTTCGACGAACAGGAGGCATGATGCTGATGCAACCGCCACTCAGTCCTTTGCCGAAGTAGTCGTTGCATTCGCCTTCGAGCTTCAGGCTAAGTCCGCTTACAGCAAAAGCTCCGAAACTCTGACCAGCAGAGCCTTTGAACTTGATGTTGATAGTACCTTCTGGCAGACCAGCCTCGCCGTACTTCTTGGCAATCAGGCCAGAAAGCATCGTGCCAACAGCTCTGTCGGTATTCTTGATGGCATAGTCGAGCGTCACCTCTTCTTGATTATCAATAGCCTTTGCTGCAGTACGGATAATCTCTTCGTCCTTTACGCCGCTGACTTGCGTAAACTCGCCACGATCCCAGAAGAGAGCCTTGTCTGTCTCGGACTTGTGCAGGAGTCGGGCAAAGTCGATGGTCTTCTGCTTATCCGTTGCGGTATCGGTCTTTACTTCGATAAGGTCGGTTCGTCCGATGATGTCCTTGAGTTTATGGACGCCCATCTCGGAAAGATACTCGCGAACCTGCTCAGCGAGGAAGGTGAAGAAGTTGACCACATATTCTGACTTTCCCATGAAGCGAGCACGAAGGCGCTCGTCTTGAGTCGCTACACCTACTGGGCAAGTATTCGTGTTGCATTTGCGCATCATCACACAACCAAGAACAATAAGCGGCAAAGTACCGAATGAGAACTCGTCGGCTCCCAGCATCGCCATAATGATGACGTCTTTGGCGGTCTTCAACTGACCATCAGTTTGCAGACGAACCTGATTGCGAAGTCCGTTCATAACAAGCGTTTGCTGTGTCTCGGCAAGACCGATTTCGGGCGAGATGCCGGCAAAGCGCATACTGCTTGCAGGGCTTGCTCCTGTTCCGCCTTCAGAACCGCTAATGACAATGAGGTCGGCCTTTGCTTTAGCCACACCTGCTGCTATGGTTCCAACGCCACTCTCGGCAACGAGTTTCACACTTACTGCAGCCGTCGGATTGATATTCTTTAGGTCGAAGATGAGCTGCGCCAAGTCTTCGATAGAATAGATATCGTGATGAGGTGGAGGCGAGATGAGCGAGATGCCAGGAATAGCATTTCGCGTCTTAGCGATGATGTCGTTCACCTTGAAACCAGGCAACTGACCGCCTTCGCCGGGCTTTGCGCCTTGAGCCACTTTAATCTGTATCTCTTCGGCATTCACAAGATACTCTGCCGTCACACCAAAACGACCGCTTGCAATCTGCTTGGTCTTGCTGGAGAGCGAAACACCTTCGATTTCAGTATGATAGCGAGCATTGTCCTCGCCACCTTCGCCTGTATTGCTGCGAGTTCCGAGTTTATTCATCGCAAGCGCAAGTGCCTCATGAGCCTCGATACTCAAAGCACCGAAACTCATTGCTCCAGTTACGAAGTGCTTCACGATACTCTCCACAGGCTCGACCTCGTCGATAGGCGTCGGCTTTGCGGCCTTTTTGAAGCCAAAGAAGTCACGAATGAAGATGGGCTTCTCTTTCTCGTCAACCATCGCAGCCCACTCTTTGAACTTCTTGTACGAACCGAGTCGAGTGGCAATCTGCAAGTTGGCAATTGTTTCGGGATTCCAGGCATGAAGGATGCCGTCTTTTCGCCAAGAGAACTGCCCATTATTCTGTAAAGGTGAAGAGTCAAGCGAAGAATCTATGACTTCGAGACCTTCTTTGTGCAATCGAATCGCATCTCTTGCAATCTCCTTCAGTCCGATGCCGCCAATAGTGCTGACTTCTGTGCCGAAGTACCTTCTCAGCAAGTCTTCGCTCAATCCGATACTCTCGAAAATCTTGGCGCCTCGATAGCTGCGAATCGTCGAGATACCCATCTTCGACATAATCTTCTTGAGGCCTTTATCGACGGCCTTGATATAGTTGGCTTCAGCTGTCGCATATTCCTCCTGAATCTTGTGTTTCTTCACGAGGTCATCCAGAACGGCGAAGGTCATATAGGGACAAATCGCGCTTGCTCCATAGCCTAACAGGAGCGCGGCATGCATCACTTCGCGAATCTCGCCGCTTTCCACAATCAAAGCCGTTTGAACGCGTTTGCCGACACTAATCAAATAGTGATGAACGGCTGAAACGGCCAACAGACTTGGGATTGCAGCATGCTTATCGTCGATGACTCTGTCCGAAAGGATGATGTAGTTCACACCTTCATCGACGCTCGTCTCGGCCTTCTTGCACAAATCCTCGAGAGCCCCGCGAAGTCCTCTCGCACCTTTCTCAATCTCGAACAGGATGGGGAGTTTCTGTGTGTTGAAGCCCTTATACCTTATATTACAGAGGATATCGAGTTGCGTGTTCGTGAGGACTGGTTGGGGCAAACGAACCATTTTGCAATTCGAGGCATCGGGAGTCAGAATGTTTGTTCCGACGGCTCCGATGTATTCCGTCAAACTCATGACAAGTTCCTCTCGAATCGGGTCGATGGCGGGGTTCGTGACCTGAGCAAATTGCTGACGGAAGTAGTTGAAAAGTATCTGCGGACGGTCGCTTATAACGGCCAAAGGCGTATCGTTGCCCATTGCTGCAACAGGTTCCTGACCGGCAGTTGCCATCGGAACGATGGTCTTGTCGATGTCTTCCTGACCGAAACCGAAAGTGATGAGTTTGCTTTCGAGGTTCTCCACAGCATTCTCCACATGACGACCACTTTTCAACTTCTCCAATTGGATGCGATTCGTCTGCAGCCATTCGCGATAAGGATGCGCCTTTGCCAGTTGCTCTTTGATCTCGCCATCGTAGTAAATCTTGCCTTCTTGGGTGTCGATGAGCAGAATCTTACCCGGCTGCAAACGGCCTTTGCTGACCACTTCGCCTGGCTCGAAATCCATCACTCCAACCTCCGAAGCCACCACAATCATGCCATTCTTGGTGATGGTGTAGCGACTTGGACGCAAGCCGTTTCTGTCGAGCATTCCGCCTGCAAAGCGGCCATCGCTAAAGAGCAGAGCGGCAGGTCCGTCCCAAGGCTCCATCAAGATGGAATGGTATTCGTAGAAGGACTTCAGATCTTCGCTGATTGGGTTCTTGTCGTTGAAGCTCTCGGGCACCAAGATTGCCATTGCCTGAGGCAACGAGAGACCGCTCATCATCAGGAACTCGAAGACGTTATCGAGGCTGGCAGAATCGCTCATGCCTTCCTGCACAATCGGCCTGATGTCCTTGATGTCGCCCAGAGCCTCGCTATTGAGCACACTTTAACGCGCCTTCATCCAACCTCTGTTGCCGCGAATGGTGTTGATTTCGCCATTGTGAGCAAGAAGTCGGAAAGGCTGTGCCAGCTTCCATTTTGGGAAAGTATTGGTCGAGAAGCGGGAGTGAACGAGTGCCAAACCACTTGTGAAGTAGGGGTTCGAGAGGTCAGGGAAATAGCGTCGCAACTGTCCGCTGGTCAGCATTCCCTTGTAGATGATATTCTTGTTCGAGAGCGAGCAGATGTAGAAATTCTCGTCCTCAATGCGGTTCTCAATTCGCTTCCTTATCTTATATAGCGTGCGCTCGAAGGTTGCGACTTTCTCGTCGGTCACCCCAGTCACGAAAATCTGCTTGATGTCGGGCTCCACCTCTCTTGCGCCCACTCCCAGCACTTCGGGGCAGGTTGGAACAGCTCGCAAATGCATCAGTTGCAAGCCTTCGCGCTCGATTTCCTCGATGATGACCGAGAGGATTTCCTGCTGCAACTTCTCGTCTTTAGGGAGGAAGACGAGACCTGTTCCGTACTTGCCTTTTTCGGGCACAGGAATGCCTTGCAGCAGAATGAATTCGTGAGGAATCTGAATCATGATGCCAGCGCCATCGCCCGTCTTGTCGCGAGTTTCGGCACCTCTGTGCTCCATGTTCTCCAAAACCTTCAGCGCATTATCGACCAACTCATGACTCTTGCCGCCATGAATGTTGACCACCATACCTACGCCACAAGCATCGTGCTCGTAAGACTCGCTATATAACCCTTTGTTCATAAGCTAATTATAATCTGTTTGCAATTCTGTGAAGTGCCTTTTCTGTGTTCTCGTGAGTGCCGAAAGCGGTGAGGCGGACAAACCCTTCGCCACTTGGACCGAAGCCAGAGCCTGGAGTGCAGACCACATGAGCCGAGCGAAGCATCCAGTCGAAGAAGTCCCAGCTACTCATACTGCCTGGAGTGCCGACCCAAAGATAGGGAGCATCTTCGCCGCCGTAAACCTTGAAACCCATTTCCGTCAAAGCCTCGCGCATCAGCTTGGCATTATTCATGTAGTATTTGATGGTCGAGCGAACTTGTTGCTTGCCTTCGGGCGTGTAAATCGCCTCCGCAGCCCTTTGCGAGAGGTAGCTCGTACCATTGAATTTCGTGCATTGACGACGATTCCATAGCTGGTTGAGCGGCACAGGCAAGTCCTTTGGAACAACAGTATAGCCGCAACGAACGCCCGTGAAACCAGCCGTTTTCGAGAAGCTGTGGAACTCGATAGCGCACTTCTTAGCGCCTTCTATCTCATAGATGCTATGCGGAATATCTTCATGCTGTATAAATGCTTCGTAGGCCGCATCATAGAAAATGAGTGCATCGTTGGCAAGCGCATAATCTACCCACTTCTTCAGCTCTTCTCCGGGCAGAACCGTGCCAGTCGGATTGTTCGGATAGCAGAGATAAACCACATCCACGCGCTCTTTTGGCAGAGCTGGAACGAAGTTGTTCTCGGCCGTGCAAGGCAGTTTCACGATATGCCGACCAGCCATGATGTTGGAATCCACATAGACTGGATAGACTGGATCTGTGACGGCAACCACGCAATCCTCTGCCAACAACTCTTGGAAGTTGCCCGTGTCGCTTTTGGCGCCGTCGCTCACAAAGATTTCGTCAGCCTCGATGTTGATGCCGCGACTATGGAAGTCGTTTTCCACAATGGCATCGCGAAGAAAGTCGTAGCCCTGCTCCGGACCATAGCCGCGAAACGTCGCAGCCACAGCCATTTCGTCGGCAGCTTTGTGAAGCGCCTGAACGACAGCGGGACAAAGCGGTTGCGTCACATCTCCGATGCCCAGACTAATGATTTCCGCCTCTGGATTCTCCGCCTTGAAAGCCCTCACCTTTTTGGCAATATCCGCGAACAGATAATTGCTCGACAGGTTCGTATAATGCTCGTTAATCTTCATATTCTTTTTATTTGGAGTTAAAGAAGTTAAAGTAGTTAAGGGAGTTAAGGACATTACATTTTTCCGTTGAAAAGTTCTGTAACTGAGCATCCCAAACTATCGTCTTTCACTCCTTTTACTCCCTTTACTCCATTATCTCCCCCAATCTCAATCTCCCCTTCGAATACAAACTCCGCTGGACCGCTCAGATAGACATGATTGTCTGCCTCGCGCCACTCAATTTCCAGCACGCCGCCATCCATGATGATGCGACTCTTTCGCCCAGTCTTTCCTAACTTACAGGCCGCCACAGCCGTAGCGCAAGCCCCTGTGCCACAGGCCATTGTAATACCACTGCCGCGCTCCCAAACGCGTACTCGAATGCCGTCAGGACGCATTTCGGCAAACTCGATGTTAGCGCGCTCAGGAAACGCAGGGTGGTGTTCCAATCGCGAACCTCTGCTTGCGACATCAGAGAGTTCCGCATCGCCAACAAAGATAACGTAATGAGGATTCCCCATACTCACGAAACTTCCATTTGGCAGTTCTTCGCTACAAGGCAGAAACTGCTGAGAGTTCTCAAAAATCGGTTCGCCCATATCCACGGTCACACTTTCCACCTTACCATCCTTCGTCTTCAGTTTGAGGATTTTTACGCCCGAAAGCGTGAGCAGACGAATCTCCGTCTTCCTCGTTAACCCTTTCTCGTAGAGGTACTTACCGATGCAGCGACTCGCATTTCCGCACATCATGGCTTCCGAGCCGTCGGCGTTGAAGATGCGCATTGAGAAGTCCGCCTCAGGAATGGGGCTGCGTCCGATGAGCACCAGTCCGTCGCTTCCGATGCCCGTGTGTCGGTTACTCCAAGCGATGGCAGCAGCGACCGGATCTTCTATCTTATATAAAGATGTGTCGATGTAGATGTAGTCGTTGCCTGCGCCCTGCATCTTCGTGAAGCGAATCTTTTGTGCCATTTTGACTGCGATTTTTGAGTCCGAACTATCAATTTGCAATGTTTTCAGCCGCAAAGTTAACACAAATTGCAATAACACCCTATATTAAATATACAATTTGTTTAGTTTTCTTCGATTTTCTTGACATAAAGCAAGAAATCCGACCTTCTGCATTTCATAATGACACAGAAGAGCCGCCCTAATTTCTCATAAAACATTATCACCCTTGTCTTTGAATAACAACATTGTTAGCAGCGAGAGCAATCAAGCTTGCTTGAATTGCCGAACTGACGGAGCAGCGAGAGAAGACCAAACTTGTTTGAGTTCTTCCGAGTCGCGACAGAAGAAGACGTAGTCAACGCGACACAATGTCAAAAAAGTTAATGTTACTTTGTTATTTTGTTATTGCTGGAAAAATGTAATGATTTTGCCAAGCTCTTGTGATTGTATCTCCCGTCAGATTTTAGTTCTCGCCCTAGAGGGAGAGTTAGAGAGGGTCTTTTCTATGCATTTTTAATCCTCTTATTTTCAAAAACTTGTTAGGGCGCAAAATGCAAGCAGTTGCGTAGGCTATTTTAACGTGTTATGATAGCAAACTTAACGTGTTAAGTTGGACAACTTCGCCTGTGAAGTTGGACTATTTCACTGCCAATCTTTGCCAACGAAGCACAGGTCGCGAGATTGCTCGCCATACATAATACTAAAATGTAAAGACTTTTTCTGAATACTTGAGCCAATGCAACATGTAACATATAAACGTTACATAAAATACAGACTATACCTCCCTGACTTATGACCAAGTATATTATTATAATAATATACTTGAGTTAAAACTGAAGGGTACAGTCCCTTTTAAATGCAACGTATATATGTAACATTTACATTCGTACTTTTAGAGGCAAATCTTCTCTCAACTCTTAACCTTCTACACAGACACCCTCTAAAATGCCTCTAAAACGCCCCAGAATCGATTTTGTCCCCTTGGATGGATACTTGGTACTCCCAAGCCGAGAAATGCGCTCAGAGGTGCCTTAAAATAAGTTTTAGAATTTCACATAAGTCCAAAGGACTTAAAATCTCATTTTAGCAGCGGTTAGAGTAACAAAATAACAAAATAACAAGCGAAAAAAGAGAGAGAGGTATTTGCCGCATTATAATATTAAACAATAGTACCGTTTAATATAATAAATAATATATTGCTGGCTGATTTCTCTAAGAATAACCTTGTTATTTTGTTACTTTGTTATTTCTTTGTCATAACTTGCTGAAAATGAGAATACGCTTCTAACAACAATCCCTGACCACGAAGTAAATTCAGCCGAAAATGTGCCTCAAAATAGTCAAAAACCACGCGAAATCGACTCTTTCGCCCCTCTATCAGCCATTTTTTGCCATTTTGAAATGTTAAAATTTTTCGTCCAAAATGACGCCGACAGACACACCACCCTGCCAAATCGAGACCGTTTTTGGTCAAATTGAAGCCCATTTCCTTGTTTTTGAAAGAGAATTCGTAAATTTGACCTTAGGTCGAAGTTACTCTCGCTCGAAAAAGCTCAAATAAATTTTGCTTTTTGCTCACTTAATCGTAACTTTGCAGAAGAAAAAAGTTATTATACAATTAAAAACTATGGAAGAACTGAAGCAACTATTATCCCAATTGGACGCTAATTCGTCTGCCGACGACATCAAGACGGTTTTCTCAAAAATTGCTGAGATCTTAAAGAATACGTGTATTATTAAATACAATAACAACGAATACCGCATTTTGGACTTTGAGTTTTATTTTTATAACCAGCATCATCAGGACATTTCTGTTCATCCTAGGAAATCAGAAGCATTATGTTGGTACATCAACGAATTTGGTGGAATAGATTTAAACTTTAAAAGCAGAATTGACAAGAAAGAAATTATAGAAAAGAATGGAAAGTTATCTTTTAAATATAAGATGACCTATGATTCCTACTATGGTGGTATCCTTATTCGTCAGATACAGAGGCAATCCGACAAAGTGGTTTTTGATGGTCCGTGGAAGGTCGCTGAACTATTTCGTATTCTTGACGCGACTTCTCAAAGTCAGGACACTCCCCTTTTAAGTATAATAACGCGTCCATTGGAAAAAATAGAATTCGAGAATAAAAAAAGGCACAATCTATTGGGCAGCAAAAAGGATATAACAGCAAAGGTTGACTATAATGTTAAAGAATGGTTTACTGGCGATTCCGTGTTAGATAAGAATCATTTAAGAGGAGAACTTGACGAACTCAGCAAAAGTATATTATATCGATATTGTTGGAAGGAAAAAACTTCAGAACGGACAATCTAACTCAGGAGGATTATCATTTATTATCATAATTTTTGTCACACACACCTTCTTTCCCTCATAGTGGTTGATATCCGTTAACGCATTGCTATCGCAAGAAAGGTAGTCGAGACCAATAACGTTATTCCATATTTGCACAAAAGAAAGAGGTCTTGCTGGATCTAAACAAAACAAAAGCAATTTGTTCCGCACCTTTTGGTATCCAATAGCAACGACAGCGTGGCCCTTTTCTGTTTCTCCCCAATAGCCCAGCATGACTGGCTTTCTCGCGTCCAACTGAGCTTTTATTTTCAGATGCAGATATCGCCGACTGACAGAATTGTATTTTCCTTTATGAGTGGTGAACACCTCTGATAGTTTTCTTTCATAACACTCGTTCAATTTGTCAGAAAGATCATCCATTACATGACCACCCAAACAGATTCCATTAAAATCATATAGAAACTGGATCTGGATAATGTAAACAAAATCATTTTCCTCTGCCCTTTCGATATCAACTAAGTCTTCCCAATCGAGTTTTTTGTGGAAGATAAGCATCATCATCAGGCTATAGATTGCACAAGAGCCATCCAAGTCTCCTTGTTTTGCAAATACTCTTGTAGACTTGCCGCTTCTTCCAATAGCCCGCAACTTTCCTTCTTCCAAAAAGAGGTTCTTTATGAATTTTGGTGTATACATAATTAAATGATATTAGGTACAATATTACTTATTTCTTCTTTTGGCAGGTCTGTGAGAATGTTCCAGGTACTGCAATTCAAAGCGCCACCTTCTCGAACAAGACCATCACAATTCCAAATCATATGGCATTGGCATTCCGGAAAAGCTCTCTCAATCTGTTTGAAGGCCATTTCTGCCAGTTTGTCTTTGGGCATCGGAACAAAAATGTGCTGACCTACATGCAAGAAATTGATGTAAGCCCAACTCTTGTCGGTGTATGTGCCATAATGCAGTTCTACGATGTCGAAATGAGGGCTGAGCGCTGCCAGAAGTTTCTTTCGAAGCGACTTGTCGAAATCGCAATAGTTGTTGATTAACACCTTGTTTTCACCCAAATACCTTACCATCCCATCTGCATGACCATATTCATCGTACTTGTCTTCCGGAATGAGAACGACTTCTGCTTCAAACAGTTGACTTAGAACGCCAATAAGTTTATTCGGAAGATAGTTTGGATTCTCCCTGAAAATCTTGTCCGTCATAATCACTTTATCACCGCAACTGATAACATTTCCGCCGTCAACGATAATGTCGGAGTCAATCACTTGTATGCCCAAATCAGCCAAAATGGCGGAAGTATCAGGCTTGTACTCAGGACTATCCTTTAGATAATCAGGACAATAATTGAATCTGACGAACTTGTCATTGCCGACCTGAACAGGCATATAGTCTCGAGCCCAGATATGGAAAGGAGAAGAGGTCTGAGGCAAGAAAGCCCATTCTATTTTATAATTATGTAAGACTCCTAAAAGATGACCTGTAGCATCCTCATAATTGATGTAAGACATTCCCTTTGCAAGATAAACTTTGTTAGTTTCAGAATTAGTAATCATAATATTATAAACTATTGATAATTAGATGAATAACTATATTTGCAAAGGTCAATAAAGAATGTCGCATTGCCAAACTTTTTCGGTTAAAAGTTGTTAAGGTTTTCGAAGGAGTTATTTATATTTTCATGATAACAAAATAACATTGTTACCCAAAGACATAATGCTTTTGATGACATTGTGTCGCGACTCGGCAATAAACAATAAAGGCGGCAATTTGGCCGCCTTTTTCTTTGTGACAAAATGACAAATGTGACTTTGTCATTTGAGAGAGATGCATTTTACAGATGGAACGAGACGCCGCAAAGGAGATAGACTTTCTCGTTACGGGGATTGGCGGTTACGCCGACGAAAACGGGAAGGTGGTACTTCTGCTTGATGAGGAAGTCCTTGGTGGCTCGAAGGCTTAGGTTGGTGACGCTGAAGCCGTTGGCATTGTAGAAAGTGGTGGCGTAGGGAACTGCTCCGAAAGTAGCCTTCCAGTCGAGTGTTAGCAAGCTGAACGGTGCCGAGAGCTCGAAGTAGCTGCTATAGGCGCGTTTGCCATCATTTATGCCGTCGTCGCCTGCGAAATTGGTAAACCATTGTGCACTAAGAAAGCCGAAGTCGTAACCGATATTTGCTTCCCAAATGTGAGTGGTTTTGTGGGCTTTGTACTGGAAGTAGTTGCCCTGCGAGAACCAATAGTCGGTCACACCTACATTAAAGCCTTTCAGAGTGTAAGCCAGCGTGAAATCCAGCTCCTTTGTGTCGTCTTTGTCGAACCCAACGCTCCCCCAAGTGGAGAAGCTCAGGCCCTTCCATTCAACGCCCAGAGTGGGCTGCAGGCTGAAGTTGGCCATATCCTGTCCACGCCAGATGTACTGATTCACGAGGTCGATGCCCATGATGAGATTAAGACTCTTTTCCTGCGATGGGAGGGGAGCCACTTCCTCTGCAAAGAGGTTCGACATAGACAATAGGGGTACTAAAACGAGGTATTTCGCTTTCATAATTTTCTGATATTAAAAGGGTTAATGTTTCGCTCTGGTGAGGGCGGTTGTGGTTTAGTTGTAGCACGTTTCTCCGTGCTCGTAGATGTCCAGTCCCTCGTCTTCGATGCGGGCTGGGACGCGAAGTCCATGCACTTTCTTGATGCCATAGAAGAGGACGAGTCCGCAGGCTGCTGCCCAGAGGTCGATGACCAGGATGCCGAAGCACTCGGCTCCGAAGAAGCCCCAGCCGTGACCGTAGAAAGCTCCGTTGCTGGTGGAGAGCAAGCCCGTCAGCAATGTGCCCAGAATGCCGCAAACGCCATGAACGGAACTTGCGCCAACAGGGTCGTCGATGTGCAGGCAATGGTCGATGAACTCGATGGAGAAGACCAGTACCGTTCCGCAGATAAGACCGATGATGACGGCTCCCAAAGGCGAAACGAGGTCGCAACCGGCTGTGATGCCTACAAGGCCCGCCAGCACTCCGTTCAAAGTCAATGAGAGTGAGGGCTTCTTGTACTTCAGCCAAGTGACAAACATCGTTGCCACTCCGCCAGCCGCGGCCGCCAAATTGGTAGTCAGGAATACATGACAGATGGCAATCCGATTCACGGCTCCGGAAGCGGCAAGTTGCGAGCCTGGATTGAAGCCGAACCAGCCCATCCACAGAATAAAGACGCCCAGAGCGGCCAACGTCAGCGAATGGCCAG
>JAFYYO010000393.1 GCA_017557475.1 Bacteroidaceae bacterium | reverse complement strand
GGCAATAAAGGGAATTATTGCTACCTTTGTGTTGTGAAAGACAACCGACTATAGACAATAGACAACGGATTACAGACTGTTGTCGGTTGTCAGTTGTCCGTAGTCAAATTAAAAAAATATGAAGAGACGTGAGTTTATACGAAATGCTGCGATAGTAGCTGCAACAAGTGGGATTGCTACGGACGTAATGGCTGCAAAATTAAGTTCCTCCCCCTCTACGGGGGAGTTAGAGGGGGTCAAGAGGTCCGAAGGAACTCCTCTCATCGACAGCGAACCTGTTTTGCAGAACTATGCGGCTACCAGTATGGGTATTGCCTTCAGCGTGACAGACTGGGCGAACGGTTATGTCATCTATGGCGAGAAGCCCGATTTGAGTGATGGCAAAAAGGTTTGGTGCGGCGGTTATCGCGTTTCGGGGATGGACAACGAAGCAGTTCATGTCCGTCTGACCGGCCTCAAGCCCTATACATTATATTATTATAAGATAGGAGCCGACCGCATCGAGTACAAGGACGGCTACCATATTCGCATCATAGGCAACGAGGAGAAACCCAACATCTACAGTTTCCGAACCGCTGGCGAAGAGGCAAAAGCGCATTTCTGCGTCATCAACGACACCCACGCTTCGTGGAAAGCCATCAATCCGACCATTAATAAAGTGATGGAACTGCAGCCCAGTTGTGTCATCTGGAATGGCGATGCCTGCAATACGGAAGAGACGATAGCGGCTCAGAAACGCATCTTCTTCAGGCCTGAGATTGACCGTAAGGACTTCGCAGCCAACATTCCCTACATCTTCTGTCCTGGCAATCACGACAATCGAGGCTTGGCAAATCGTCATCTGGAGCGCATTTGGATGTATCGCCAACCTGAGGAAAGAAAGCCTCGCGACTGGGACTTAGGCCGTAACTTTGCAGTCAGGATGGGCGATATTGCACTTGTAGGTCTCGATACAGCAGAGGACAAGTTGGACACGAATCCTAAGTTCTGCAACCTTTTCGTGAGCGAACCTTATCGCGTTGCCCAGCAGACTTGGCTTCGAGATGCGCTCAAACAACCTGAGATTGCGAGTGCTCCGTATCTTGTAGCCTTCTGTCACATCCCTCTCTACGACCCTCGTCCAGACGTCAATCCTGGCGACCTTTTCCCTGCAGACAAGGATGATGAACATAAAGGCGACTTTGCGGAGTGGCAGAGAACTTGCTCAAAGCTATGGGGACCTTTGCTTGAAGAGGCTGGCTGTCAGCTCTTGATTACTGCTCACCAACATGTTTATCGGCTTGATTTGCCGAATGAGGAGCACAAGTGGATGCAGATAGTTGGTGGCGGACCGAATATGACGGGCAAAGAAGCAGGGCATTTCCCAACTGTTATCGATGGTAAGGTGAAGGACGGCAAACTCGTCATCACTATCCACAACATCTATTCAGGTGGCGTTTGTGGCACTGTGACCTTCAGCAATCCGAGAGGCTAGAACCATCCCTCCGAGCCTTCTTCCAAAACTTGGCGTGCCTAGTTGCAACTAGGCACGCCTAATTCGCAAACTAGCCACGTCTAGTTTGAAAATGATCCACGTTATGATTGCCAACGACGCACGTGTTATTCGCCAACAACACGTGTACTTATCGCCAACAACACACGTGTTATTTGCCAACGACGCACGCGTAGTTTCCCAACTACCCTAAACAACAATCCCCGACACACATTCGTGCATCGGGGATTATTTATGTTCTGTCAGTTGACAGGACTTGGGAAGAGAAGATCAATCCTCGCCCCAGATGTCCCATGCAAAACTTTCCTTCGTCAGTGCATCATCTCCACTAACGGTTTTATCTTTAATAATAGGCAGGCTCTCGGCCAGCATGCTGACTACCTGAGCCTCTTCAATCTTCATTGTTGGTGCTATGTATTTCATTGCTATAATTATTTAAGTGTTAGAATTTAATTATGAATGATAAGTCCAATCCCCCTCCCCGTTGAGGGGAAGGGGTCGGAAAGAGGTTCTTATTTCAGCACCTTTTTACTGTTGATGATGTTGACGCCCTTCTGCATCTTCTGGAGACGCTGGCCGGCAACGTTGTAGATAGGACCATTTTCGCCTGCGATGTCGATGCCATTGATGCCAGTTGCATCGTCGGGATCGAAGCCGTAGAATTCCTTAGCAGGACTTTCTGTGATTACCAGATAGCCCTTGCCGGCAGCGATTGTGGTGCCTTCGATTACATGGTAGAAGCCAACTTCTGCCCCGGCGGGCTTAGCGAGAATGTACTGACTGCCATCGGCTACTACATCTTCTTCAGCAGCAATGAGTTCATTGTCTGCACCAAGAACTGCATCTGTGGTCTTTGGTACGGTGTATGTGCCTTCTTCAGCCTGAACAACAACAGCAGTGCCGGCAGGAACAGTAGTCACAGGAGTGAGCTTCACATATTTACCATTAACTGTAGCAGCATTGGGCGTAACATCAGCGCCGGTGAAGTCAACATCGCAAGGAGCAACGAAGGTAGCATAGCCTGCTTCGCCTACTTCTACAGTAGCGCCAAGCTGAGCTTCGAGACCGAAGTCGCAGTATGCGCCACCCCAGTTCTGCTCGATGTACATAGCAAGAACGTTCTTGCCTTCAACAAGTACTGAGGGATCAACATCGATTACTCTCCAGTCGTTTTCACCGCCTGTCCAGTTGAACTCACTCCATACCATTTCGCCATTGATGAATACTGCGCAGTCATCATCGTGAGTAACCCTCAGTATCAGTTTAGCGAACTCGGCAGGATTGCTGACATTGAATGTACGACGGAACCAGAATGTGTTGTAGTCGCCGAACCAGCGTGTATGATAAGGACCAAATGAGCCAAGAGGCATCATCAGCTCGTCCCAATCAGAGTCGTCAAAGTCAGCTGTGTTCCAACCTTCTTCGATGTCAACATATTCTGCATCGCTGACTTCATTTGTGTGACGGAACTTAGCATAGTAAGGTGTGTTGTTGTCTCCACGAGTTGGCAGGAGCACAACCTCAGTAGCCTTAGCGGAGCAAACGGAGCAAACGCCATTTTCATAAGTGTGTTCGGCAACAGGAATAACCTCAGTCTTCAGAGCACCACAGTCGGCACATGTCCATGTCTTCTGGCCGGGAGCGGTGCAAGTGGCAGCTGTCTCTACTGCATCGCCCCATGTGTGTGCCTGCTCGTTAATCCAGAATTCACCGAGTTCCAAATCGCCAGCCAACTGAGTAGCCGTGAACTTGAAGAACTTGTAAGTCTCTGTGCCATTAACGGGGAAGACGAACTCTTCCAGGTTCTTAGCCTGAAGCTGATAGGTCTGTACCTTCTCGTCGATGAGCGTCCAATTCTGGTTGTCATTAGAGCCTTCGAGCTTCCAACTTGCAGGATTCTGATAGGGATATTCGTAGTTGTCGTAACCAGTCACGATGGAGTACTGCTGTACAGCAACGGGTTCGCTGGCAATGATGATGGCCCATGCCTCGTCTACACCTGAGCAACCGAAGTTTGTGCTTGCGTCGTTGTCGACAAGGTTGTTGACTCTGAAGTCATAGTTACCTTCAGAATACCATCCGTTGCCGCCGGTAACGACAGCATAGCCGACATTGTTCACGTCGTGACGAACGAAGACAGGCTCGGAAACTGTCAGCTCATAGCTTGCTGTCCAACCACCGTCAGCTTCTGTAGTAACGGTAATCATTACCTTACCTGCTGCTACACCTGTTACAGTACCATCGCCGGCAACGGTAGCGATGCTTTCGTCGGCAGATGTCCAAGTGAAGGTTGCAGCATCGAGGTTCTGTACGTCGGGCAGGAACTGAGCAGTAGAACCTACCATTACGATACGAGTCTCTGCATCGTAGGTGACGTATGCCTCGTCGTCAAGCTTCTGGTAGCCATAGCCCTCGAGTGTGCCTTGTGCGGGCAGAACGAATACTCTGTTAGCCTTGTCATAGAAGCCGAACTTACCATCATGACGCATTACAGGCTTGAAGTTATAAATAGTTTCGCCTGCTTCGCTAATCTTGCAGTAGTAGAAGCGACCACGCATTGGGTTGTCCCATTCGGGGTTAGCGAAGAGAGACAATTGGCGTGTGGTGGTGTTGGTAACAGTGTTGCCTGTGGTATATTCTTCACCATTTACAACCAGCTTAGTTACGTCGGCAGTTACCTCATAGTCTGTATTGAGGCTGAAGGGAGCGAAGTTGTCGCCGTTACCTGTTGTGCCGCCAGTGAAGTAGCCGAAGTGAGCTCTGTCGTTACCATTCATGTATAGGCTGATACCAGTGCCTGCATAAATGTTACGTGCGCTGAAGATGCCACACCAGCCTGTTGAGGTGTCATAAACCTGGAACTTGGCATCAATCTGTGTTGCAGTAACAGGGGTGTAGGGCAGTGTGTATGTATTCGCTCTTGCCTGACTTGTTGCCTCGATGTACTCAAGTGGAGTATACTTAACTGGGTCTGCCCAAGTAATCTCGCGGTAAGCTGCGGGATAAACTTGCTTCTCAACCTTGATGTCGGTGAAGGTGAAGGCAAATGCCGGGTCGTGGCTTCCGTCGTCACAAACACCGAACTGGATGCAGAGCAATGCATAAGCGTGGTTTGCTACGAAAGTAGTTGCATAAGGCTGGTTAGTTGTCTCTGTGTTGGGCAGAGCAATGTAGCCGAGAGCTTCATCAGGATTGTTGAATGCATTGCCAGGCATGTTCTCGCCGTCAATCACGAAGAAAGGCAATACAGTATAAGAACTCCAAGAGTACCAAGCAGTTCCTGAATAAGTAAAGGAAGCACGATAGGTTTCGCCCTTTGTCAAGCCTGTGAGCTTGAATGACAGAGGCTCCCATCCATTATTACCTTCGTATGGGTTGAGTGTGTTGCTACCTGTTGTTGGGTCAAAGACGTTCACACCGAAGGTGCTGTCGTAATTAGAGCCAGGATAGCTCCAGTTGGAGAGGTTGCGATAGTCTGTGCCGATTTCTGCAACAGGAGCATATGTCAAAGCGCCCCTGTCAACAAAGCTGCCATTGGTGTATTCATATTGGTGACCATTGTAGATGACCATCTTGCCTTCGTAAACTGGGATGCCAGCTCCTGTGCCTGCACCTTCAGGAAGTTCGAAGTTACCGCTGTTAGCCGAGTAATAGATGTTGCCTGTGAGTTTGTCCTTCAAGCCACCCTTGCCTTCGCCATTTACTATGGGAACGAGATCCATAACGAGTGTCTCGCCCTCATAAATCTTGAATGTGTAGAGTTTCATAAAGGTTGCAGAACCGTCTGCATGATCAGCGTGGCAAAGGTCAAAGATATACATAGGTGTAGAGCCGCCTTTTGATTCTCCTCCATCTGTGATAGTAACAGATGGTTCGGTTACACCATCTTTGTAAACATTGAGGGTTAGGCCACTGGCATCCACCTTAATCTTTTCTCCTGTCGGGACTTCCATTCCCTCTTCTCCACTAACTTCTGCATTGCGGGCAAAGCATCCTCTGTTGTGTCCTGCGAAACGCCAGAAGAAAACAAACATTTGGTTTCCATAACCAGCACGAGAGCCAAAAGGTGCTTGGTAATTAGCATTGTTACTGCCATCAATGTTGCATTCCATAACAATACGGGTGTTTGCCTTATGAACATAGCCTGTATTGATATAAGGCTTAGTTCCCATAGTGCCATTGGTGGCAATGTACTCAACCTCCGTAACACCTGCGCTGGCCACTGCCAGATTGTTAACCTCTGTGAAGACGCCATATTCCTCATATTCGCCAAGGCTGTTGAGAGCATAGTACTTCAAAGTCTTCTGGTCATAGACATAGGGGTCATTGCCTGTGTAAGTTGAGAGGTTGTCAATTGGTGTTGCCTCGATAGGTCCATCACTTGGCTCGTCCGGGTTGTAGTTGGGGTCGGGCGTGTACTCTACCGCAATCTGTGTCAGGCGGAAGGTGCCTGTGCAAGTGAAGGTCACGGAATTCGTGTCCTCGGCAGGTGTCCATGTGCCGTTGGCATATGTGCCGGTGCTGGCAGTTGCATTTGCGGTGTTGCCTGAGGGATTGGTGGTGAACTTGATGCTGTTCAATGTTCCTGCTCCTGCTACAGACACTGTAACTTTGTAAGCACTTGTGAGTCCAATCACAGTGCTGACACCAAGAGAAGCTTCTGTTCCATCTTGTTTTGCGATGGTAGCTGTTACATGATAGGGCGATACCTTCCATGCATACGGAATGGCGATGTTCGTGTTGTTAGACGGTAGCGTCGCCTTCAAATCACTTACGCTAAATGTGACATTTTCGGCAAATAGTTGCCCAATGCCAAGCACAAGCGAAGCAAGAATTAATAAATGTTTCTTCATACCTTGTTGATTTTGGTTAATAAATATGGTTAATTAATGATATTCTGCCCCAAAGTTATACATTATTTTAATATAGTGCAAGAAAATCAACAATTATTTTCACATTCCCTTCGAAATAACGTTAGAAGAGAAAAGAAAAACCCCTTCGCCGCATTCCGAAGAACGGGTGAAGGGGTGAGAATTATGCAAGAGAGGCCTCTCGCTTGACTTTATTTGATATTGCCGACCTCGATCAGGTACTCGGCAATCTGTACCGCGTTGAGGGCAGCTCCCTTTTTAATCTGGTCGCTAACCAGCCAGAATGTAATGCCATTGGGGTTTGCAAGGTCTTTCCTGACGCGCCCTACGAAGACATCATCGCAGTTCTCGTGGAAGAGGGGCATCGGATATTTCTTGCTTGCAGGTTCGTCCTCCAGCTGCAAGCCCTTTCCGTTCCTGACGGCCTGCTGAAACTCTTCGACGCTGACGGGGCGCTCTGTTTCTGCCCAAACGCTTTCGCTATGGCAACGAAGACTGGGGACGCGCACGCACATCGCACTTACCTCGCAGTCGGTATGCATGATCTTCTTGGTCTCGTTATACATCTTCATCTCCTCTTTCGTGTAGCCATTCTCGCAGAAGACGTCAATCTGAGGTATCACGTTGAAAGCCAGCTGATAAGCGAACTTCTCTACGGTCGGCTTCTCACCTGCAAGGACTTGACGGTATTGTTCGTAGAGTTCTGCCATCGCAGCCGCGCCTGCACCGCTAGCAGCCTGATAGCTAGCGACATGCACACGCTTGATGTGGGACAGGTTCTCGAGAGCTTGCAGGGCAACGACCATCATGATCGTGGTGCAATTGGGGTTTGCTATGATGCCACGAGGACGGTTGAGCGCGTCTTCCGCGTTGCATTCAGGCACAACCAGAGGCACATCCTCGTCCATTCGGAAAGCGCTTGAGTTGTCGATCATCACAGCCCCATGCTTCGTTATGGTCTCGGCAAACTCCTTGCTCGTGCCGCCTCCAGCACTTGTGAAGGCAATATCGACGCCCTTGAAATCGTCGTTATGCTGCAAGAGTTTCACTTCAATCTCCTTACCTCGAAACGTATATTTTCGTCCCGCACTACGCTGACTTCCAAACAGAAGCAGGTCATCAATGGGGAAATTTCTCTCGTCGAGAACTCGCAGGAACTCCTGTCCGACGGCTCCACTCGCGCCAACTATTGCTACTCGCATCTTTCTAATTAAGAATTAAGAGTTAAGAATTAAGAATTTAATTGCGCTGCAAAGGTACGAAAAAGATTAGAGATGAGAGATTAGAGATTAGAGTTTTTTTGTCTTTGGCGTGTGTTTTTGATTAAGGTCAAACGTTTGGCTGGGAATTTTGACTGCCTTTGGGGAGAAATCAGGCGTGCGATGGGGCCAGTACCTCCACGTCAGTACTCCAGTCTTCGCGTGTCAGTACTCGAGTACCTACACGTTGGTACTGCAGTCCTAACTGCGGTAAACTATAGGGATACTGAGTGCTTTTGGATGACTTTATTGCCTACATCGGTTCGAGCAACGTGAAAAAGTATTAATAAACTTTTTCCTGGTTTTATTTTCATATTTCATTTTTTATTCGTAACTTCGCCCCCTGATTATACCCTTTAAGTGCAACAGATGATGCTTTTCAGTGCTCTTCAGGCCGCTCCGGCTACGGCTCTCATCACCGACCCCACGTGGATTTTCTCGGTGGTGCTGGGCATCATTTTGTTTGCGCCGTTGCTGCTCAGGCAGCTTCGCGTGCCTCCCGTCATCGGGCTTATCCTTGCGGGCATTCTCGTGGGCCAATATGGCTTCAACCTTCTTGCGCATGACCGCTCCTTCGAACTCTTCGGGCAAGTCGGCATCTACTACATCATGTTCCTGGCAGGCTTGGAGCTGGAGATGGGAAGCGTGGAGAGGTTTGGCCGAGCTGGGTTCCGTTTCGGCATCCTGACCTTTTCGATTCCCTTCGTTCTGGGCCTCGTGACGAGCACTTGGCTGCTCGGCTTCGGCCTGTCCACCAGCATTCTCTTGGCTTGCATCTATGCGAGCCATACCCTCGTAACCTACCCAATTGTAGGGCGTTACGGCCTGAGTCGGCACAGGGCAGTCGTCGTGAGCGTGGTGGCCACTGCAATCGCCCTCTTTGCAGCCCTGCTCGTCTTGGCGATGGTGGTGGGCGGACAGAGCCCAGATACTAGCTGGATGACTTGGTTGCTCTTCGGCTTGAAGTGCGCGATTTATGTCGCCTTCGCCGTTCTCGTGTTCCCAAGGGTGGGTCGATGGTTCCTTCGCAGGTACGAGGACGGCGTGATGCAGTTCATCTTCATCTTGGCGCTCGTCTTCCTAAGCGCGTCTTTGGCGAAGATGGTGGGCCTCGAGGGTCTGCTCGGCGCCTTCCTTGCGGGCTTGATAGTGAACCGTCTCATCCCCAAAACGAGTCCCTTGATGTCGAGGCTCGAGTTCGTGGGGAACGCCCTTTTCATTCCTTATTTCCTGATAGGCGTGGGAATGATTATCGACCCAAGCATTCTAGTGCGCCATCCAGAGACGCTTTGGCTGGTCGCAGTTATGGTCGTGACGGGAACTTTCTCCAAGTTCATCTCCTCGGCCCTCATGGCTTGGACGATGGGAGAGGGCAGGAATAGCATGTGGTTGATGTTCGGCCTGACCAATGCCCACGCGGCAGGAGCCCTCGCAATCGTCACCATCGGAACCGCTCCAGGCGTCAATCTCATGAATGATGAAGTGCTGAGCGGAACCGTAATGCTCATTCTTTTCAGTTGCCTGATTAGTGGATTCGCCACGAACAGAGGGGCTAAAGGGCTGGCGCTCAGCGATACGTCGCTCGAAGATAACAGAGGTTCCTATCACGGAAAATGCCTGATAACCTATAGCCAGGAAGATAACGTGGACGTGATGACTCAGCTCGCCATCCTCATCCGCAACCCCTTCATCCCCGATAGCCTGATGGGTTTGTCTGTTTCTTTTGACAACGGACAAGAGACAACAGAGAACGGACATCAGAAAGGGCGCCGATTGTTGGAGAAAGCTCAAATGATAGCGGCAGCTGCCGACGTACCGATGGCTGTGATAAACCGCATGAGCACGAACATCGCAGGCGGTATCTTGCACACCATGAGCGAATATGATTGCGGCGAGGTCATCATGTGCCTGACCGACAGAACCACGGGAATGGCGAAGTCCTCGCTGGGAAGCGTCATCGATAATGTGGTGAGCGGAACTCACAGAGAAGTGATGGCGGTAAGGAGCATCGTGCCTCCGGGAACGATCAGGCGAGTCGTGATTGCCGTTCCTCAAAAGGCCGAGTACGAGGTTGGCTTCTATAAATGGCTGGAACATATCTGCAGAATAGGCGAAGAGCTTGATTGTCATCTCGAATATCACGCTCATGCCGATACCTTACCTTATATAAAAGGATATATGGAGCAGAAGCATAGTCATGTCCGCTCCCATTATGCCGAGATGAATCGATGGATGCAGTTCCTCAACTTGAGGCATGATATGGGCTTGGGATGCATGCTTGTCGCAGTTACGGCAAGGCCTGGCTTCATCTCCTATCAAGATAGTTTCGAGGAACTTCCCCTGCTCATCCATCGCTATTTCAGCGGAACGAGCGTTATGCTCCTGTTCCCCGACCAATGGGGAGAGCCGCAGGAAAGCATATCGGTCTTCACCCCGAATGGTACCGCGGTACAGCGTCAACCACGCTCTCTCGGCGGTCTGATTCGTCGCCTTTTCTTTACGGTAAGGCGCTCGGCAGTAATCTTGTTGGCTCTTCTCCTGCCTTTCCTCGCAGAAGCGCAAAGGCCGAGGTTCGATAAGATGTCGCCAATGGTAAGGCTTGAAGTTTTGCAGGGACAACGGACTTTTCATAATTATCCAGAGAACAACAGGCAGAAAGCCTCCCCTTTAGGGGGAGGTTTGGAGGGGTCTATGCTTACCCTCGTCCAAAGCGAGAGCGAAGAGGTCCTCAAAGAGCACGGTTGCCGCATCTATTCGCGTTGGGGAAACATCTATGCAGCCAGCATTCCCAAGGCAGAACTCGCGGCTCTTTCGCTCCGACCTGAAGTTCATCGCATCGAGAATGGCAGAGTTTGCGAGGCTCAAACCGATACCTCTGCCATCATTACGCGCTCAGATATCCTTCGTTATCCAACTGCCGACCGCCCATCATATACGGGAAAAGGCGTAGTGGTGGGCGTGATGGATATCGGTTTCGACTTGACCAATCCCTCTTTCTACAGTCGTGACCTCAGCACTTATCGCGTCAAATCTTTCTGGGATATGCTGGATTTTGAGGGACAAGGAACGGAAGATAATGCGCAAGAACTTCCTGTCGGAACTGCTTATACCTCTAAAGAAAGTCTTCTCGAAAAGGCTTGTTCCTCCGATAGCCGTTTGCAGTATCATGGCACTCATACCGCTTCTACGGCGGCTGGCAGCGGTTACGATTCGCCATATATCGGAATGGCTCCCGATGCGGATATTTGCCTCGTCAACAATGCCGTCTCAAGTGATAAGGAACTTGTGCCCGATTCTCTTTGGGACCTTTATGGCTCCGCTATCGACTTGCTTGGGTTCGAGTACATCTTCCGTTATGCAGATAAGGTGAAAAAGCCTTGCGTCATCAGTTTTAGCGAAGGCTCTCATGAAGACCTTTGGGGGGAGGCGCAACTTTACAGCATTGTCCTGGACAGCCTTGTTCGCCCTGGTCGTCTCATCTGCTCTTCTGCTGGCAACCAGAGCATCTATGGAACATATATGTATAAGCCTTTCGAAAAAGAACGGGCAGCAGCGCTCATTACGCCTGAAAGCAAAGTGACATATATGATGCTGCGCAGTCGTGGCGACTTCAACATCCATCTCGATTTCATGGCTTCTCCTTCTGAACCATATCTCAACTATGAGGTGCCGATAGAGGATATCCTTGCTACGGAAGATAGTCTTTTAGTGGATACCGTAGTAACAGGTCCTCTCGCTTTCCAACTAATGTTCGGATGTTATCCCAGTTGCTACGACGATAGCCAGCTCGTGACCGATGTCGTGATTACCAGAATAAGTGGAAGGGTTCAAGACATCCTTTCCGTACAGATGGCAATTGGCGTGAGTGGCAAGGAGGCTGAGGTCGAGGTCTTTCAAGAAATAGGTTATCTCTTAACGTTGGGATATTACCCTGATTATCAGGACGCTGAGTCGACGCATAACATCAACTTCCCCGCTTCCGATCCAAACGTCATTTGCGTTGGCGCGACTTCATATCGGACGGGTTACACTGACCTGAATGGCAAGTGGCAAAGCTATGACAGAGGTCATGATGGCGAGGTTGCTGGCTATAGCAGTCGAGGACCTACGCTTGCCGGGCATGTCAAGCCTGAAGTGCTTGCCCCTGGAACTAACGTGGTGGCAGCCTTCAACAGCTACTATCGAGAGATGAACCCTGGCGACTATATGGCCGAATACGATGTGGCTCGCTCCTCATTCAATGGGCGCGAATATACGTGGTCGTCCCAAAGGGGAACAAGCATGTCATGCCCGATTGTGGCAGGCATCATCGCCCAATGGATGGAAGCCATTCCGACATTGACCCGTGAGCAAGTCATCGAAGCCTTTAAGGCCACTTGCCATCGCCACGACCCATCGCTCGTTTATCCCAATAACGACTATGGCTACGGAGAGATTGACGCTGAGGCCGGACTAAAGTTCCTGATGGAGCATGCCGATGGGGTGGAAAACGTTAACGTTAGCCTTAACCTTGACAATGTTATATATAATCTTGCGGGGCAACGTCTTAGCAAACCGCAAAAGGGCATCAACATTATAAACGGAAAAAAGGTACTAAGATGATAGAAATACGCAATATAAAGAAGTCTTTTGGCAACCTTGAAGTGCTGAAGGGCATTGACCTCGACATAGAACAGGGCAAGATAGTAAGTATCGTAGGCCCGAGCGGAGCAGGCAAGACCACGCTTCTGCAGATTATGGGTACGCTCGACAAACCTGATCAAGGCAGCGTGGTTATCGATGGAACAAATGTCATGAAGCTCAGCGACGCCAAGCGCTCTGCCTTTCGCAACAAGCACATGGGCTTCGTCTTCCAGTTCCACCAGCTCCTGCCCGAGTTTACGGCTCTCGAGAATGTCATGATGCCAGCCCTCATTGGCGGCACTTCAAGGCGGGAAGCAAAGAAGCGAGCTGAGGAACTCCTTGCTTTCATGGGACTTTCCGAACGTGCCTCGCATAAACCTAACGAACTTTCAGGAGGCGAGAAGCAACGCGTGGCTGTTGCCAGAGCCCTTGTAAACAAGCCCGATGTAGTCTTTGCCGACGAGCCCAGCGGCAGCCTCGACAGCCATAACAAGGAGGAGTTGCACCGCCTTTTCTTCGACCTTCGCGACCGGATGGGGCAGACCTTTGTTATCGTCACCCACGACGAGCAACTTGCCGACCTTGCCGACCGCAAGATTTGCATGCAGGACGGTCAGATTGTAGAGTAAAACAAGTCCAAACAAAAAAAGAGGCGCTGCCAATTTGGCAACGCCTCTTCTTATTATCTAACTTCCTATCTTTACTGCCCTGCCATAATGTTCAGGATGGTTACGAGGTCAGCAATATCAATAACAGGGTTGCCATCTTCATCATAGTCTCCGTTGACGTTCGCGTCGCCAGCAACGGGTTGTCCAGCCATCGCATTCAGGACACACACAGCATCAGCAATATCGACAGATCCATCAAGGTTCACATCACCTCTCTTCTGGGAGAGATAGCCGGGATTGCTTGGGCCACCATCGATGTGGGCATAGTTTGCATCTATGTGGTTTTCGTCGTAAATTGTGCCCTTGCTGCCTACGAGATTGGTGCAGCCATAGAACATTTCCTCTGAATTCGTCACAGCAGTTGTGCTCCAGCCGTCACCCACATAGATGGATTTCAAGCACAGGCAACCATAGAACATGTAATCCATGTAGGTCACTTTTGCCGTGTTGAAGTGGCTCAAATCAAGACTCGTCAAGGAGATACATTCTCCAAACATTCCCCTCATATTAGTTACCTCCGATGTGTTCAGGTATTCAAGTCCTGTGATGGATTGAAGGTTCTTCATCTCAACAAACCAACTGGTGGTCGTCGTTGGGCGAGCATCTGCAAAAGAAGAGTCAAAGACAACCTGAGTAACATTGGAACGAGTTCCGTCACTGAACCAGCCGGGATTACTGTAAACTTCGTTCAGGTCATACGTCGTGCCTGTGCGGCTGTTGCGCTGTTTATCGTAGTAGAACGTCAGCGTGGTATTGTCGGAAGTATAGCATGCATAGGCTTGAGGCGTTACAAGGGCTTCTGCTCCTTCAGGACCGAAGACAACCCAATCGCCTTTCACTTTCGAACCATCGGCATCATAAACAGAGCCATTCCAAAGTGTAGCGCCAACAGGATAGCGCAAGTC
>JAFYYO010000392.1 GCA_017557475.1 Bacteroidaceae bacterium | reverse complement strand
TGATGCCTGCAAGCTTGCCAAGTCCGTGTCGGCCTTCGCAAATACCGATGGCGGACGTTTGCTCATTGGTGTTCGCGACGATGGACACATTTCGGGCGTCCGTTCGGAAGAGGAAATCTTCATGATGCACCAGGCTGCCTACAAGTTTTGCAAGCCCGAACCCAGCATCAAGTTTGACACTTACCACGCAGAAGGGCGCACCATCGTTATTGCCACGGTGCCTCCATCGGCCAAACGTCCTGTTTGTGCGCTGAATGAAAACGGGCTTATGCGCGCCTACATCCGCATCAATGACGAGAACATCCTGGCCTCGCCCGTTCATCTCGCCTTGTGGCGCGAATCGCAGAAGCAGCAAGGCTCCGTCATCACTTATGGCGACGACATCCGACGACTGCTGGATGTCATGCAAAACCGACTGACGCTGAACCAAATCGTCCGACTCTCCAAACTTCCGCGCAACAAGGTCACCACCCTCGTGGCGCGTCTTATTCGCTTCGGCACAGCCAGTTGGGAATACACCAACCAGCAGTTCCTGTTCAGCCAGACCTCAGCTTGGTCAGAAGATACTCCACGCCACGATGCAAAACTAGGCACGCCTAATTGGAAAACTAGACATGGCTAATTGACAAACTAGACGTGGCTAGTTGGCGAACTAGACGTGGCTAGTTGAAACCCTATACATGTAGAGGATTTCCTCAAAACCTGTTTTGTTTGAAAACGACACGTGTGTCGTGGGCAAATAACACGTGTATCATTGGCAAACGACACGTGTATCGTGGGACAACTTCACACGCGTTGTTTGGGATTAAACTGTGGATAGTTTCGCAAAGTACTCTACACTCTACACCGACCTATCACAAACGGCTGACAATCAAAAAGTAGCATGGGTGTAGAGACTCTACACCACTCTTCACCCACTCTACACCATCGCAATCTCTTATATTTCATAGGCTTAAGAGGCATTGGTGTAGAGTGAAGAGTGTTTTTAAAAACTTTCGGCAAAACACTCGTCACTCATCAAAGTCATTGATAATGAGAAAGTAATACCCTGATGAGTATATGATGAGTCATTCAGCACTCATCAGGTTGTATCGTATTGATATACTTGATATTAAGTGCCAAACCTGATGAGTGATGAGTGTTTGCTTGTTCATATTCTGAAAGACCTTTTGCCCGTCCTTGATGTATATGCCCTTTCTGGCAAAGGAGTATGAAGGCTACTCGATGATGACATCTTTCCGTTTGCGAAGATGAGGCCAATAGAATTCTTTAGGAGTATTGTCAACACGATGCGTCGAGTCGTGAGTGCGTGCGTAGCGGTCGTAAAGGCCATCCAGCACCATCGGAATCGAAATATTCAGTTGCCTCATCTGCTCTTTCAACTCTTTTCTTGTCATTGGGCCGAAAAGATCGTATGAGTTTCGGCTTGCTATCCAGTAATCTACTTTACGACTAGCAAACACTCTCTCCTGCCCTGCATAGGTATATTCTGCCATTAGAAGCGAGAGAGTGTCACGTGTTTTATCCTTATTATCAACAAGATACTCATGTCCCAAAATTCTGCCAGGTACCTTACTCTCCAGCACCATCCAATTTCCTTGTGTCCCGTATGCGCTGATATATCCGATACCAGTATAAGCATAATGCTTGCCAAAACAGTATAGGGTATCTACCCTGCCAGATATACGATGTACACGTATAGGAAAACATGGCCAAATGCGTATGGATTGCTCCCAATCGGAGTCTGATTTTAGAATCATATCCTCTCTGTTCTTGCAGAATAGATTATGGCAGGTAAAGCCATATCTTTTTTCAGGGTTGACCACTTCTTTTATCTTTACGGTGTCGAACTGGTTGACTAACAGTATCCTACTGTCTGACCAATCATCTTCCTCCCTAACAAAGAAGGTTACACCTTTTGGCTCATAGCTGCAGCCTACGAGCAGTAGAATGACACAAAAACAAATAAGACGAGCTACCATATCAAAGATAATTAGTGTCCACTGGATTAATAATATAGGAAGCAATCGTTTTATAGAGAACATTTAATTATTCAGACTTAATCTTGTTCCAATACATCTTCCATGGTCGCTCCATAAGAGGATGATGGGCATAGGGCGCATCTTCACGCATGAACTCTTCTGCCTCTTTGGAAGTAAGTTCTCCCCAATGCACATAGATATACCATGCAGGGATGATGTTTTCCTGGTTCTCACGGATAATCTGACGGACTACAGCATCCATATCGTGTTTATAGTCCTCAAATATCTTCAGGTTTGTGCTGTCTTGTGCCGATTGTATCTGTTGCTTGCCCGTGCTCATGAAGATAATCCTATATTGTTCTTCTTCGCTGAAACTATCCCACCACGGCTTCATCTTCTTTTCTATCTCCCGCTCTCGTAACTGGCAACGGATGAAACGTTTCTGTAGTTCGCTACCTGTTACTTCGCCTGTGGCAAGATTGATATGGGTTGGCGTTTCTTCTACTATGAAGCGAAGGTCGTTATCAGCATAGTCGCCTATCTGAATAAAAGTGTTTCGTGGCAGTCGGCCTGTAACTTTGGATTGTCCGTCCTTGATAGGGAAATTCTCACCTTCATAGGGCGGAGCATAAGGCATTACCAATACGTTGTCATCGGTACTGGGTGTAGTGCCTGTAATGACAACATCGATGGTATCCTCCATGGCTGGAGAGAATGTTTGTGCCTGTTCTGTTGAGTGAATTATCTCACACATGTCTGCGTTATTTTCTTGTTGTTCGCAAGCATTACGACCATTGCATGATACTACCATAGCAACGAGAACGAGGAGGAGAGTGATGATGGTTTGCTTCATAATATATATGCCTTCTATTTTATATTTATATAACGCATGACCTTGCGATTTGTAACAATCTGAGAGCAAATTTATTGATTATTTTGCGAAATTGCAACAGATTATGCAGAAAAGGCGAGGCGAGAAGGATGGTGGGGGCGTCCATTCAGAAGAAAACAATAAGCGAATAGCGCTTCTTTTAGTTTCACTTAATCCCAAGCATCTTGTGCGTTTGCAGGGAAAGCGACCACTTGGGATGTTCTAAGATGTATGCAATTGTGTCGCGAAGGATGATGCGGTTTTTCTCCTCATCACCTGTATCGAGGGGCTGGAGGAAAAGCAGCCCCCCTCCTTCTCCCCCGAGGGGGAGTGATTCAAGTATGCTGTCTGGGTCTGAGCCGTCGCCCATAAAGAGGACTTTCAGTTCATCAACCTTTAAGTCCTCCCTCATGGGGGAGGCAGGGAGGGGGCTTTTCGGCGAGCACGTCACCCAATCGATTCCTTCTGGCAGAGGCAGAGTGCCGTTCGTCTCGACCTGAATGAAGAAGCCTGCTTCGTGGAGCTTATCGACGAGCGACTGCGTGAGTTGCAAGGCAGGTTCGCCGCCTGTAACGACGATGTGGCGAGGCTTGTGACGGCTTGCTTCCTCGACAATCTCCTCCTCACTCCTCTCCTTGTAGGACTGATGATCAGTGTCGCAGAAAGGACACTCAAGGTTGCATCCCGCAAAACGAAGGAAAAAGGCAGGCGTACCGGTGAAGTACCCTTCGCCCTGCAAAGAAACAAACGTCTCGTTTACCCTCATCAGTCTTCTTCGTAAGTTGCGATGTTTCCCTCGCTCTCCTGCACATCAACACGATAGCACTCAGGTAGTTGGTCGCACACCCACTTGGCGATGTTCTCGGCAGTCGGGTTGCAGGGAAGCACTTCGTTGAGGTTCGCATGGTCGAGCTGCGACTCAATCTTCTGCTTGATGAGTTTGAAGTCGATGACCATTCCGTCCTTATTGAGTTCCTTAGCCTTGCAATAAACCGTGATGGTCCAATTGTGCCCGTGCAGCTGACTGCACTTGCTGGGATACGACAGCTCCAAGCGGTGGCTGGCCGATATCACCATTCTCTTACTTATATAGTACATAATGCAAAAGTTTTTGCAAAGGTACGAAATAATCCCTAATCTCTAATCCCTAATCCAAATTTATTTCGTACTTTTGCATGCTGAAAGCATTTTATCAGGGTAAAAAGATTAGTTTATGAGGAAACTTAGCGAAAGTGAGATTGCAGCTCTCGAGAGTCAGGGTTGCACGGCAGAAGACTGGCAAGGCATCACTGTGGCAGACGACTTCTGCAGCGACCATATACGAGAGACAAACTTCTACGGAGAGGTTTTTCTGGGCTCCTTCAACAAAAAGATAGAACTGAGTGAAGGCTTCACGAAGCACAGCGGCATTCGTCGGGCTACACTGCGCAACTGCGTCATCGGCAACGACTGTCTCATCGAGGACGTCGGCCAAATCAACACAACTCCCGATGCTTCCTTTGGCGAAGGGCACGTCATTTCCGTCCTCAACGAAGTAGGCGATGGCAACGTCATGATTTTCGACGGCCTCAACTCGCAGCTCGCATCTCTAATGGTCAAGTATGAGCAAGACCAGGAGTTTACCGACATCGTGCGTCGACTCGTCATAAAGAGCATCGCAGAACACAGTCTCTCTGTTACCACGATTGGCAATGATGTCCGCATCATCTCTGTTCACGACATCACCAACTGCCACATCAGCGACGGCTGCATCATTGATGGTGCCTTCCGACTCCGTGACTGCACACTGAAGAGCATACATGGCGCCGCCGTAACAATTGGCGTTGGTGTTATCTGTCAGAACTCCGTGATATACAACGGTTCAAGCATCACGAACGCATCCAAGCTGGAGAATTGCTTCGTGGGCGAGGCCTGCAAGATAACCGATGGCTTTACTGCCGAGAATAGTCTCTTCTTTGCCAACTGCTTTATGAGTAATGGAGAGGCTTGCGCAGCCTTCTGCGGTCCCTTCTCAGCCTCGCATCATAAGAGTTCGCTCCTCATCGGAGGCATGTTCTCATTCTATAATGCGGGCTCGGGAACCAACTTCTCGAACCACGCTTACAAGATGGGGCCGATGCATTGGGGCGTGCTTGAGAGGGGCACGAAGACAGCCAGCGGAAGCTACGTCCTGTTGCCTGCCCGCATCGGTACCTTCAGCGTCTGCTTCGGCAAACTCATGCATCATCCTGACACGCATAAACTGCCTTTCTCATATCTCATTGCTTATGGCGACGACATGTACCTCGTGCCAGGCCGCAACCTCACTACTGTCGGGCTTTATCGCGACATACGCAAGTGGCCGAAGCGCGACAAGCGACACGACAGAGGCAAGAACTCCATCGTCAACTTCGACTGGCTTTCTCCTTTCTCGGTAGGCGGCATCATGGTGGCAAAACGGACACTCGAGGCGCTTCGCGAGGTATCGGGCGACGTGGAGACTTATAACTTCCACGATTATGTCATCAAGAACTCGTCGCTCAAAAAGGGTATCAAGTACTACGACATCGCTTTGCGCATCTACATGGGTGCCGTTATGAAGCGACATCGCTTGGAGCGCCCTCAATCATCCACAGGTACGGGCAAATGGAGCGACTTGAGCGGCTTGCTTATTCCCCTGAGTGAAGAGCAAAGAATTGTCGCCGCGATTAAGGACGGGACACTCGACAGCATCTCAGCAATCAGGGAAGAGTTCGTGAAGGCAAACGACAACTATGCCGAGTACCGCTGGGCTTGGAGCTATCGCCTTATTTGTGAATACTACGGCATCGACGAGATAACGGAAGAGACGGCTGCCCGAGTTCATGAGGATTACGTGCAAGCCCGTCGTGCTTGGATTGCCGAGATTCGCAAAGATGCACAAAAAGAGTTCGAACTTGGCGACATTGACCAATCTGTGCTCGACGACTTCATGGCTCAACTCGACCAGGAAACCGACTGGGAGAACTTGAGGTACGACATGTAGAAGCCTTAATGGGTCAACTCCCAGAAAGCAATTGCAGCGGCATTTCCCACGTTAAGGCTATCGACGCCATGATGCATGGGAATCTTCACAACGAGGTCCGAGGCATCAATGATTGCTTCTGGCAGTCCGTCGCCTTCAGTTCCCATGATGAGAGCCAAACGCTCTGTCGCCTTGAGCTGCGCATCGTCGATGGTGATGTTATCTTTTCTGAGAGCCATCGCAGCAGTCGTGAAGCCCATCTCCTTCAGTTTATGAATGGTGCCGACGGGTGTTCCGTCTTCCGAATCGAGCCAAGTCCAAGGCACGAGGAAGACGCTTCCCATCGAGACACGAACTGCTCTGCGATTCAACGGGTCGCACGAGTCTGGGGTCATCAATACGGCATCTATGCCGAGAGCTGCTGCCGATCGGAAGATGGCGCCGACGTTTGTTGTATCGCAAACGCCGTGAAGGACTACGACACGACGAGCCTCCTTGCAAACTTCTTCTGGTGAAAGCGGTTTGGGGCGCCGCATTGCGCAGAGCACGCCACGCGTCAAAGTGTAGCCTGTGAGCTGTGCCAAGAGTTCGCGGCTGCCGGTATAGACGGGCATATCCGCAGGACAACGAGCGATGATATCACGGGCATCGCCCTCAATATGCTTGTTTTCGCAGAGTAAAGAAATAGGTTCGAGACCTGCATCGAGTGCCACACTTATCACTTTTGGGCTTTCTGCGATGAAGATTCCCTTCTCCGGCTCAAGCCTGTTGCGCAGTTGAGCTTCCGTTAGCGTCCCGTAAACACCAAGCTCCTGACTTTCTAAAGAAGTTATTTCTATCAACCTCATCTTACTACGCGCTTCTTTCCGTTCACGATAAAGATACCCTGTCGCAAGTCGCGAGCCGTGATACGACGACCGGAGAGGTCAAAGAGTCCTTCCATCTTGGGCTTTTCCGGTCGAGGTAATGACACGAGTGTCGGGCTGTCGACGGCAAGCCGAACGCTGACGATAGGACTCCATTCCCCATCGACATTACTGATTGCCCGCAAGGTTATGGTGTCCGGGAGAGTCCATTCGGGCACCTCTGCCATCACATTATCGCCTTCTGTATAAGGTTTGGCGGTTGGCGAGAGCGCTCCGTCGTCATTTTTGAACCAATTGACAGGCGCACTTCCATCGAGCGTATAATATATGTTCGTGCCAGTCATGGTCAGCCTACTTTCCGTATAATACGGCTGAAGTCCGTAGCCTATCTCAATGTCGTCGATGAAGAGAGCAGGAGCCTCGGCATTGGGAAGCCAGCCTTTGTTGCGAAGTTGTTGAATGACGTTGTTCGTTCTGACTGGGAAATACTGTTTCAGCAAGCGCTGACGTTCTGTCGCATAAGCTCCGTCGGGTTTATATAGGACTCCCTGCGATTGGTAGGGATGCACGTCTTTCCGATAATCCCCCCAGCGAGCAGCCTCATCCCACAAAGCCAGCTCGATTACACTTGCCAAGCTGTCCCAAGTGGCGAGGGCAGATTCTGGCGTCAACGGGCCTCCATGAGTGAGTGCTCGCCAAGCTTCTTCATGGAAGCGATGGGCAAAGATGCCTTGCTTCATCAAGCGATTCAGGAAGCCTGTCGGGCAGCCGCGATTGTTCTTCGAGGTAAGGTCTTGCGTTGGCGAGACGAGCACATTCTCCGAATCCCAGCAGATGAAGCGGAAGCCCTCGTCTTCCCAGAAGCGGTTCCTGTAAGCATACCAGTTATGATGATCCCAGTCGGTATTGCCGCCGTAGAGGTTGATGAGCATGTAGTGAATGAAGTTATCGACCTCGAGCAACTTCGGATACTTATCGTTTGGCTTGCCGTCGGAACCGCAACCGATGAGGTGCATGTAGCTCGAATGGTTGGGAAGTGCGTAGATGAGGTCGGCCATCTGGTTCCAAGCATCGATAGTTCCGTAAGTGGGAATCGCGGCATGATACTGTCCTGCACCGCCATCGACTTCTGTCACATCCCAGTCTTCCTCCGTACCACCAAAGTGAGCCATGCAGAAATCATCGCTTACGCGTTCGCACAAGTTGTACATTCCCCAGTAAAGCCCATTGAGAAAGAGATGGACATACTGTCCTGTGCTGATGGGGTCGCCAAACTTAGCCTGTGTTTCTCGCGTCCATAGGTCGCGGGCATATTGTGCTTTGTTGCGTTGGGAGTTGTCCCAATGCTGCCATGAATACCCGAAGAAAGTGCGTAGGACAAGTGCATTGAAGCGTTTCGGAGCACGGTCTCCGAAGACGGAATACTTGAGTTTCTTAGGTCCGTATTCACTCTTGAAGTGCAGACGAAACGCGTGTTTGGGGTTCTTTTCAGGCAGTCGTCCGTGTCCGCCGTGCAGTTTCAGGCAGCAGTTTACCGTGAGGTTGTGGTTGGCCTCACCGCCTATCATCTCGAAGGAGACAGGTCTCTCCCACCCTCTTCCCGTTCCATCTCCGACGGGACAGCCGGTATAAATATAGATTCCCCCCTTTATCGAGTCGTTTTCTCGGTTGAAGAGATTGTCCCTGTCGGTCACCAAGGAGACGATTGGAAGCGTCGTAATGCCTTCGGTGACAAAGGGAGAATAAGTCTTGTTGCCTGTTATCTCTGGGTCCATCTCGTAGTCGGCGATGGCAGTTCCCGAGATTTGGCAGTATTTGCCCCAGTATTGGGGATAGCCCTCAGGCTTGTTTCCTTGAGACAGAAGGCTATTGGGGAAGATGTATGAAGCCGTTGTGACATCGCTCCAAATGGTGTCCGAGACGAGCACAGCCGAGCGAACTACGGTCGTGGTACTGATGTCGAGTGCGCCCTCGTAGATTAGTCCTTTCTCTCTCGGGTCGCTACCGTCGTCGGTATAATAGACGATGCCATCCTGTATGGGCGAGGTAATCGAGAGATTAAACCTTTGATTGTAGATGCCGTGAGGCACGCTG
>JAFYYO010000391.1 GCA_017557475.1 Bacteroidaceae bacterium | reverse complement strand
CTTCCATGATACGACCTGTCTGCTCATCGACAATCTTCACTTCGCCATCGATAACCACGTAGTCGTCATCCTTCATGAACATGGTGTATGACTTGAGCAACTGCTGCATCGTATGTACACGTTCGGACTTCACCGCATAATCCTGCATGAGTTCATCCTTACGCTTCAGGCGTTCCTCTTCTTCAAGACCGAGCGCGTCAAGTTCGGCGAGCTGACCTGTGATGTCGGGAAGGATGAAGAACTCCTCATCCGTCACAATGCTGGCAATCAGTTGGTTACCCTTATCGGTCATTTCGACAGACTTCTGCTTTTCATCCACTACGAAGAACAGCGGATCGGTAGCCTCAGGCATACGGCGGTTGTTGTTCTCCATATAGATTTCCTCTGTCTTGAGCAAGCCTGTCTTGATGCCGTCTTCAGAAAGGAACTTGATAAGCGCCTTGTTCTTAGGCATGGCCTTGTAGGCACGGAAGAGCGCCAAGAAACCAGCCTCGACTTCTTTCGAGTCGTCGCTGTTGATTTGCTTGCGAGCTGTAGCCAACAGTTCTGTGGCCTGTTTGCGCTGAGCCTCCACGAGTTTCTCAACGTAGGGACAGAATTCATCGAACATCTGGTCATCTCCCTTTGGAACAGGACCAGAGATGATGAGCGGCGTACGAGCATCGTCGATGAGCACGGAGTCCACCTCATCGACAATGGCGTAGTTGTGACTGCGCTGCACGAGTTCTTCGGGACGCATGGCCATGTTGTCACGCAGATAGTCGAAGCCGAACTCGTTGTTCGTACCGAAAGTGACATCGGCTTGGTATGCCTTACGACGTGCATCGCTGTTGGGCTGGTGCTTGTCAATGCAATCCACACTGAGACCATGGAACATATAGAGCGGTCCCATCCACTCCGAGTCACGTTTGGCCAAGTAGTCGTTCACGGTGACAACATGTACGCCGTTACGAGTAAGAGCATTCAGGAATACAGGCAGTGTAGCGACGAGGGTTTTACCTTCACCCGTTGCCATTTCCGCAATCTTACCCTGATGCAGGACGACACCACCGAAGAGCTGCACGTCGAAGTGAATCATGTCCCACTTCAAATCGTTGCCACCAGCTACCCAATGGTTGTAATAAATAGCTTTGTCGCCTTCGATATCTACAAAGTCGTGCTTTGCCGCAAGGTCGCGGTCGAAGTCATTAGCCGTGACTTCTATGGTCTCGTTCGTAGCGAAGAGTTCTGCCGTTCGCTTGACTATGGCGAAGACCTCTGCGCGTTCTTTGTCGAGAGCCTTCTCGAAAGTCTCGAGGACGTCCTTCTCCAACTTGTCAATTTGCGCGAAGATGGGAGCGCGGTCCTGTATGTCGGTGCCAGGAATCTTGTCCTTCAGGGTTTGTATCTGCTGGCGTAAGTCTGTGACAGAGTCTTGTATGCGTTGGCGGATTGCCTTTGAGCGTTCGCGAAGTTCATCGTTCGATAGCGCCTGAATCTCAGGATAGACCTGCAACACAGCCTCCACCATGGGGCGATAAGCCTTGAGGTCTCGGCTTTTCTTATCGCCGAATATCTTTACCAAAAACTTGGAAATGTCCATATATTATATAATGTATTGTGCGTTGATACTTGTTTTGTTAATAGTTTAAGGGTGCCAAAGGACAAGCATTCGGAGCACGAATGCGAAGCGTCTGTGCTATTGTTGGGGCCACATGGTCAATGCTGACGGGAATGCGCACCTTTTCTGGCACGATGTTTGCCCCGAAGAAGAAGAGCGGGAAGCTCAGGTAAGACTCTCGGCTAAGCGATTGTTCGTGCGTGTCTTCGTTGTTAAGAAGCCAGCCGGGAGACACCTGTATGAGTATATCGCCTGAGCATTTCGGGTTGTAAGCGTTGCGAAGTTTGCTGACGCCTTGTGTTCCTGCACCCAGAGCGAGTCGTTGACTTGTATAAACATCCTTGACGCCACTCAACTGAATAAGGAAAGCGCTGCATCGGTCGAGCACTTCCGTCAGGTTGAGGTTGCGGTTCTCAATGAGCTTGAGGTTAAGGTAAATCTGATTGTCG
>JAFYYO010000390.1 GCA_017557475.1 Bacteroidaceae bacterium | reverse complement strand
AGGAATGCCGCTTTGGATGATGAGGTCGGCACAAGGTGGTGTTTTGCCGTAATGCGAGCAAGGCTCAAGGCTGACATAAATGGTACTTCGACTCAGAAGATGCTTTTCCTTCACGCTATTGATGGCATTCACCTCAGCATGTGGACCGCCGCAACGACGGTGAAAGCCTTCGCCAATGATGCGTCCATCGCATACCACCACAGCTCCCACCATCGGATTGGGCGCTGCTCCTGCTTCTCCACATCGAGCCAATTGAAGGCATCTTTGCATGAATTTGATGTCATCTTTCATCATATTTCCTAATTTATTTGTACCTTCTTGCGCCCTCAGGCAAGCCCTCGGTGCTCAGGCGCAGGCGGAAGACCTGCGGTCGAGCTACGGTCTTCGCTCGGAAATAAAAAGAAAAACTTCTATTTTCCTTTTGTGTTTCGCTCGCTTATTTGTACCTTTGCAGCATGAATGCACTTCAGAAGTTGCAAGAGAAATATGCGGTTGGTGAGGCGCGTGCACTTTATGAACTCATCATGGAGCAGCGTTTTGGCCTCTCGCGAACCGATATTCTACTCGGCAAAGATACGACTTTATCGGCAAAGGACAAAGCAGAGTTGCAAATAATTATCGGTAGAGTTGCGAATGGCGAGCCTGTGCAGTATGTTTTGGGGCAAGAGGAGTTCTGTGGAAGGACATTTCTGGTCGGTCCTGGTGTACTTATTCCGAGACCTGAGACTCTGCAATTGGTTCGTCTTGTAAAGCAGAATGTTGCCCCAGGAAGTACAGTTCTCGATGTGGGAACGGGTAGTGGTTGCATCGCCATCACGCTTGCTTTGGAGGGCTACAGAGTGTCGGCTCTCGACGTTTCTGAAGAAGCCCTTGCCTATGCTCGCAGGAATGCTGAACGACTTGGTGCGGAAATGGATTTCAGGCAGGAAAATATCTTACATCCTGAGCCGAGTGATGAATGTTGGGATGCTATCGTGAGTAACCCTCCATACATTTGCAAAAGTGAGGCTGCGACGATGGATGAGAACGTTCTCGAGCACGAACCTTACCTCGCTCTCTTTGTTCCTGACGACGATCCGCTGCTCTTCTATCGTGCGATTGCCGAGTTCGGAGAGGCGCATCTTGCAGATGAAGGACAAATCTTTTTTGAGGTGAATAGTGCTCATGCCAAGAAGGTTGAGGAACTTCTCAGCGAGAAGGGATACAAAGAGACAAAGATAATGAAGGACCAATACGATAAAGAAAGGTTCGTATGCGCAAGGAAAAAGTAGGACAAATCTCGAAGGAAGTGGCGCTTGGAAAGGCTGCGAGTCTTTGTAGTCTTAGTGAACATTGTTCTTCTCAAATTAGGGAGAAACTGTCGGCTTGGGGTGTGTCGGACAAAGATGCTGAGGAAATCGTCAATCATCTTGTCGAAGAGAAATTCATCGACCATCTTCGTTTCGCTCGAGCCTATTGCCACGATAAGTTCCTTTACAGCCATTGGGGACGGATAAAGATAAGTCAAATGCTTCGCGGATTGCGTTTGAGCGATGAAGAGATTGCGGAAGGTTTGGCGACAATTCAAGAGGAAGCTTATCTCCAAACATTAAATGAAGTACTTCGAGCAAAGGATAAAACCCTGAAAGACACTGACAAATATCAGCGAAAAGGCAAACTTGTCCGTCATCTTCTTTCGCGAGGTTTCGAGATGGGACTCGCCATCGAAGCCGTCGATGAATACCTGGATTTAGGATGAGGCTAAGGTTGTTTGAAAACGACTGCAGTTAAGTTGCCAAACATAACACGTTATCTTTGCAATCATAACACGTTATGTTTGCCAATGACGCACGTTAAGTTTCGCGACAACACTAAGGTTGTTCGTTGGAGGCACATATTGCGTCGAAAAACGCCTTGTAGGATTTGGGCAATTCCCCCGCTTTATAAATGTCGAAAGCCTGAGTCGCAACCATGAAACTGTTTGCATCTCCCCTCAAAATATACGAGCAGATGGCGTAATCGAGCATCTTCTTGCGTTGCGATTCATCTTGATAATAACGCGCCAGTCGCAGCATTTCAACGGGAAGGGGATAGCCGTCAACAAAATTGTCAGCTCGAAGGGGAGTCGGATTAGGGATTAGAGAATAGGGATTAGGAATCTTTTCGCGCCTTTCTTTAACGAAACCTGCATGACAGGAAGACTTGGAGAGAATCTTCAGATACTTGTCCGCAATCTCCCAGTCGCCTTCTTCTATGCTGTAATCCACCATTTGCCTAAGGCTCGAGAAGCAGTTGTTGTTTGTCTGCATAAGACCGTACTCCATTGCCTGATGGAAGGCTTCGTCATAGACACCTAAGTTCAAATAGAACAGTCTGTTGAGTGGAGCCGCCTCTCTGTCTGTCTGATGTCTGAAAAGGAACTGTTCTTCATTCCTGATTGGATAATCCAACAAGTTTTCGGGCAAAGTGCCAAGCGCACTCTCAGCCAACAATGCATATTGCAGGCTGATTCCCCATCCTTGTTGAGCATCCCTTCGAACATGCTCCTTATAAAGCAGGTCTTCCCATCTTCCTTCATTCGACAGGCACACCAACTTCTTGATGTATTCGCCATCTCGATTGTATTTGCTCGTTATGGGAACGGGTTGAATCCCCCAATCAGTATAGCGCTCTTCGAAAGGGATGAAGGCCACTTGCTGACTATAGGCGAGTGGAGTCAGAGCTAACAAAATGAGAGGGAAGATGAAAGAAAAGGCTTTCTTGCCAGAGTTCTTAAACTCTATCGCCACAAACAATAGCAGAAGTAGGAAAAGCAGGGGTGTCCTCATCAATAGGAATCCAAGCGGCACACAAACTATACTCCAGGTAAGTCTGCCTTTGAAATTGGGAATGAGTGTGAAAATCAACGCAAATCCGAAGAAGAACAGGCTTTGCAGTTGGAACGAAAGGTTGAATGTGCAATAATAGCCAAGCAGGATTGGAGGCAATAGAGCCAGCCAACGAAGCCAGACTTTCTTTCCCTTTTGGGGAAGTAGGAGAAGGGCTGCAAGCATTCCAATCAGCCCAAGTATCAACGCATGAATCGTTGCGGCAATCCAAGGCGAACGATAGAATTGCATCAGAAAGTCGGCAAGCCAATTGGTAAAGGCAGGAAGCATTCCCAGCTTCATGTGCCAGAAGTCCTTCGTCAGCACCCAAAAGTCGTCCCCTTCCATAGTTATATAAGTATAAGGGAACTTCGTGGCGGTGTAAATGGCAAAGAAGAGCATCAACGCCAAAAGCACACAATAGAATATGATATTATGCCTTCTCATCATTCGTGGGTAAAGAACTTTGCCAATTCGTCTTTCGATACAACCACAGGAGCCTTGATGAACTCAGGCACATTATATGCCATCAAAAGTTGGACGTTGTCTTCCGGATTCTTTTGAGGCAAGAGGAAAGGCTTGTGGAACCGCATCCCGTCCCAATGTGCAAGCATCAATCGGGTGTAGCGACCATCGTCCCTCTTCGTCACATAAACCACCCATTTGCCATTGCTGCTCCATGCATGGAAACTCTCTGCCCTTGGGCTGTTCAGGACATCCGTGGGCACCATTTCTCGTGTCTGCAGGTCCATCATCTTGAGGTCCGATTCCATGTGGTAAAGGTTATAGCCTCCGCATTCGCCAAGAGAAAAGAGCATATATCTTCCGTCAGGCGTTATTCTTGGCATCATAGCCGTTCCGCCTTGCTCGTGAGCACTATAAACGGTGTCGATTTCACCAAGCTCGCCAGTCTTTTCGTCGAAGGGAACTCGCACAATACTATAGTGAAGTTTGTCGGTTTCCATCGGCATGTTTACAGGTTTGGCAGTACTGAAGTAGAGCCATTTCCCGTCAGGGGAGAAGGAGGGGAACATCTCGAGGTTCAGGCTGTCTGTGAATCTTTCGTCCTGCAAAACTTTCTCATTGTCAATATCATAGACAATGAGGTCCGACCACAAATCATACACCTCAATCTTGTTTTTGCTCTGTCCGTAGAAGCTTTGATGCGTGGAATTGCTCGAGAAAGCAATATACCTCTTCGATGGGTGCCAAATGTTGTAGGAACCATGCCTTCCTTTGCTCATCGCTTTGATGTCCACCTTCTTCATCTTGCCGTCTCTCATCACAATAGTTCCACCATTCTTGCCTCTTGCATGAAAGGTAAAGTCCTTGGGGTCGTAGTTGGCAAACGAATGACAATTCACGCAACCTTTATTGTTTTGCGAGTTCTCGATGATAGGCTCCACATCGAAGCACTCGATATTCCGTTGATAGATGCCCATGTGATTCCAGCTCTCATAGCCTGGAGGCAGCAGTCGATAGGCAATCCAAGGGTCAATCTCGTCTTTGGCAACATTAATCTTGAAGGGTTTGTATTTGATACCGTCAGGATGTTCCTTACTCCAAGAAGAGACCGTAACCGTCAGTTCCTGAGAACCTTGCAGCAAGTTGTGCCAAGCTTTGACTGGCATCTCGATATGGTCTGCTCCGCTTTCTTCCAAAGTTTCCCCTCTATCATTCTCGACAAAGGCTTGAATGTGCTCAGCTTCAGGCACAGAAAAGTCCAAGGGACAAATGTTCGCAGGAACCGTAACTCCGATATAATCGGGGTAAATAACAGGCAAAGCGTCTATACTTTCCTTTGCTTCTCGCTTAGAGCAAGACAAAAGAAACACCAAACAAAGTAGATACAAACACTTTGCCTTCATGGTATTGAAGAAAAAAGTCCCCCCTCTCCTCAAAAAGAGGGGAAGGGGGAAAGCGTATTTACTTCTTGTTCAAATAGAGGTCAGCCTGTACTGCACAAGCAACTGAGCAACCTACCATCGGGTTGTTACCGATGCCGAGGAAGCCCATCATCTCAACATGAGCAGGAACTGAGCTTGAACCAGCAAACTGAGCATCAGAGTGCATACGGCCAAGAGTATCGGTCATACCGTAAGAAGCGGGACCTGCAGCCATGTTGTCTGGGTGCAAAGTACGACCTGTACCACCACCACTTGCTACGCTGAAGTAAGCCTTACCTGCACGGATGCGCTCCTTCTTGTAAGT